>JALVDO010000112.1 GCA_027008975.1 Saprospiraceae bacterium
TAAAAACCGTAGGCGATGCCTATCTTGCAGTTGGCGGCATCTCCGATCCGGGCAAGCAGAAGGTTGTCGACATTATCCACGCTGCTCTGGAAATGCAGGAATTCATGAAAAGGACGGAAGCCCAACGCAAAAAAGAAAGACGTCCTTACTTTCGGATGCGAGTTGGCGTCCATGTCGGGCCTCTCGTCGCGGGTATCGTGGGTACTAAAAAATTCGCCTATGACATTTGGGGTGACACCGTGAACGTCGCTTCTCGTATGGAAACCAACGGCACGCCCGGCTTTGTCAATATCTCCGATACTACTTACCAATATGTCAAAGATGATTTCCACTGCATAAAAAACGGCACCTTCAAAGAACTGAAAAAACACATTGATATGTATTTGATAGAGGTGAAAGATTAGTACTTTTGCAAAAAAAACAACACCATTCTATGATTTTTACCATCGGAACAAAAGTTACATTCAAAAACACAGGAGATGAGGGTATCATCGTAAAAATACTCGGAGATGATATGCTTTCCGTTTATATCGAGGACGAAAATATGGCCATTCCCGTAGCAGTAGAAGATGTTTTCCGATCCGAGGATGACTCCGCCAATCGCAAGGACAACCATGGTAAATTAATCAAGACAAAACAGCAAAGAAAAACGCCACCACCTACGCTCAATTCTCCACCCGAATCACAATATACAATCCTGAAAAGCTATGGAATTCAATTGGCTTTCGATCCTATCCTTAAAGGAGATGCCTCTGCTGAGAAATACGAAATATTCCTCCTCAATGACACCCAATACGAGATTTTATATTCCATTGACTTCACACTTAACGGCATCAAAAAGGAACATTTCAATGGCAAACTAAAGGGAATGTCTTACTTGTCTCTTGGGTTTCTTCCCTTTCCGGAATTAAATGATCACCCCGTCTGGACAATTGACTGTTGGCGGGTGACCACCGAAGGTAGCGGCAGCAAATTGTCCAAGGTGCTAAAATTAAAACCTAAGCAGTTCTTCAATAAGATAAAAACGGCACCCCTCCTCAATAGGCAGGTACACCTTTACATCCTTTTTGATGATATAAAAGCTTCCAAAACCCTGTCGCTCGAAAATACTTCCAACTCCCTCAAAGAGTACACAAAACGCAGCACTAGAATCCGTAAAAATAAAGCGGAGGAGGAGCGATACCGAAAGGTCACAGTTGATCTTGAGGAGGTCGCCAACTTTATGAATGAAATAGACCTGCATATCGATGAATTGATTCCTCACCGTAGAAAAATGACTAACCTCGAAAAATTAAAAATTCAGCTCAAAGCTTTTGACGAATACATCGAGCAGGCAATCCGCGTAGGAGTTGACAGGGTATTTGTTATTCATGGTATCGGAACGGGTAAACTCAAATCCTTGATTGCAGAACGGCTCGCCCAAAACCCGGATGTCGTCTCCTTCCGAAATGAATATCACCCCAATTACGGGTGGGGAGCTACGGAGGTTATTTTTAAGGAATGAGAATCTATGATGCTGATAGGCGTAGCCTCGTCAGTATGGGAACACAAAACTCAAAATAAGGAACAAGGAACATAAAATAAGGAACAAGGAACATTTTTCCCGCTAAGGTTCGCTAAGGTTTCGCCAAGGTTCGCAAAGGAACACAAAACAAGGAACAAAGAACAAGGAACATAAAACAAGGAACAAGGAACATTTTTCCCGCTAAGGTTCGCTAAGGTTTCGCCAAGGTTCGCAAAGGAACTCAAAACAAGGAACAAAGAACAAGGAACATAAAACAAGGAACAAGGAACATTTTTCCCGCTAAGGTTCGCTAAGGTTCGCAAAGGTTCGCAATGGAACAAGGAACAATAGAATGATAACCAAAAGTAAAATGACAAAAAAAATAATAAAGGGAAGCAGCGTTTTCAAAACATAAGGAGTCTTGTGGTCGAGATACGTTTTCCTTTTTGAATAGTGGTCATCGATGTTAATCGTCGATGACCATTTATTTATATCAAAATCCGGAGTCCCATTTTCAAGGCATGCGTCAGTTTAGGAGCACCGTCCGGAGCGCGCGAATCAAATATCAGGGAAAAGGAAGTATTCAATTTGAGCCTCTGGTTGATGGCAAAAATCAAATTGTTCTGCGTCGAGAGCCGGAAGTCTTTAAAGTTGTTAACAAGAGGTTGATAATAGGTCGTGGAGTAAAAATCGACGTGGTTGGCAATTTTAGTTTTCAACGAGAGGTAGCTGCTCAACCGATGGTCACGCCGAATGATTTCACCCTTGCTTTCTTCGTCGTATTCATACATGTAGGAGAGTCCTAAATGGCAGGGTTTGCTACTCAACCGGCTCAGTCGAAAGCGCAGTCCTGTCCCGAATAATAACCGTAAGTTCAACAGTAATTGTTCATTAAATTGGGCTTGAAAAAAAGCCTCATAAGTTAATCGTTCCTTTAATTCCCTGTTATAACGCAAATGCTCGAAACCCGAACTGACGAAGTTTTTGTCATCCACAATGACATAAGTGATAGAAGATAGGGATAATAAAGAATACTTTCCTTTGTAATACTCCAATCGCAGTCCTCCACCAAAATTCAAGACATCACTCTTGTTTTTTATCCAGCTAAAACTCAAATCCGAAGTAACCCGCCAGGGGATGGAATCAATTCGGGTAGCGCGTTTATCCTCAATGTTGACAATTTGTGCAAAAAGGGGACTACTTCCCATTACCATAATAATGAGAAGCAGGTATTGGTATAGGTGTTTTCTCATATTCTAATTTTACATCTTTACAACCCTAAACACACCGCTAGCGCCATCCTGCGTGATTTTCACAAAATACAGCCCGGCGGGTTTATTTTTCAATTGGAGGGTTTTGGTCTCCGAAAAAGTGCTTTTTTCAAAAGAAAGTCGGTCTATAACTTGCATGTCAGCGGTACGAATCTCGATATCGAACTTTCCGGTCAGCTTGGTAGATAACTTTAGGGTAATCTCACCGGATGTCGGATTGGGGAACAAACTAACCGTGGAGGCATTGATAAACTGATTTTCGGTCGAAACACCGCCTGTTGAAAGCCAAATTTCGTTGCTATACATGGAGGTGTCCTGCGCATTGTAGGAACGAAGCCTATAGCCGTAGTAAACCCCTTCCTCAATACTCTCATCCAAATATGAATGAGTGTCGGCCGGTAGGCTCGCTAGTAAGGTAAACTCCGCCTCGCCGGCTTGCATGCGTTCCAGCAGGAAACCTTCTTCGTTATCACTATTATCTATCCAGGAAAGCAAAGCCTGATTATCTTGCAACTCGGCGCTCAGGGGAGCCGGGGCAAAGATATTGGCACAGCTATTAGCCGTTCTCAGCTTAACGTTTTGACGGATAGCCGGAAGCGTTGGATAAAAGGCATCGCCAGGGCAGGCAGTTGAGCACCCATCTCTATGCCCCGATACCTGATAAAGGTTCAAGCCGGAAGAGGGATGGTATTTGATATTGGTTGGGTCGATGTTCTCCTTACAGCACTTCCATGATAATAACTTTTTGAGGCTGGTGACTGCTGTATCGGTGGGCTGGATGGTCATATAAGTACCCATCATGCAGGTACCCATCGTCTTGCTGTTGTGGCTACAAAAGTGAGCCCCCATAACATTATCGCCTCTTCCCTGATAAATGGTGCCTGTGGGGGCAATCAACCAGTTGTACCCAATATCTGACCACCCCCGATCATTGACGTGAAAATTCCATATTGAACGGACGACGGCAGCCCAGTCACTGGAGGTGTTAGAGCCCGCCGAATGATGAACAATAAGGTGCGTCACCTGCGTATAGGATGGATTAGACTGTGCGGGGCAATTGCCGGATGGACACCATTGAGAGCGATTTCGATAAGAGGGCAACGGACAGGTGCAAGACCGGGTAGAAATGGTAAATTCAGTTCCTTCTCCGGCTGGCAGCCTATCTGTAAATTGCGGATTAAAAAAACGAATAGAACCATCAATCGGTGCTATGGATTTTAATTGATATAAACGATATTGGGGGTCGATATACCCAAGGGCACTCGTCCATCCTATTTCACTGTCTTCAGCATGTGGGTCATCCACGATGGCTAACCATTCCGTCCAGTCGCTCCCATCTTCCGAAAACCTAATCATCAATCCTGCAGTGGGGATGGGTGCCTTCACGCAAAAAGAAAGAAAAGGACCGTCGTTGGCAATTGGGAATTCGTGAACTGATGACAGTTGGTTGGAAGCCAAATGAACTTCCGACTGCCCTCTAAAAGCAGTAGTTGATTGTGCAGCTAAAAACTGAATAAAGAAAGCGAAAAAAGGGAGTAATAAGTATCTTCTGATAGTCATCTTTTTTAATTTTTCTTCAAATGTAGTACTTTTTTGAAAGAGTCAGCGTTTTTATGCATTCAATTTTTATTAAATATTTTGTAAATACTTACCATGAGGAAGAGGGGAACACGGATGCCCCTGACTCCCTGACGCTACCGGTCAGGACAGGCAGGTCAGGACAGGTTAGTCAGGGCATACACAGATGGAACGGATTTTCACGGATTTTTGTTTTTGCTTTCGCAAAAACGAGTGCAAATTCAGCTGCGTCGTTCATTAATTATCATTTGACATTGTCTCACACTTTGGTCGTCAGACCAAAATAAACCTGCCTTCCGTCGCGCAGCAGGCAAGGTCCGTGTAAAATACCGTGTTGATGGTGTAAAATCGGTGTAAATCCGTTCAATCCGTGTCATCTGTGTTCCATTTATCCCCCTTATCACCAAATTGCAAACATAAAGTATGAGGTGGTAAGTAGTCACAATATTTTTTCCAATTGAATTCCTCGCGATCCCTTTAGCAGTATGACACA
>JALVDO010000113.1 GCA_027008975.1 Saprospiraceae bacterium
TCGCGGAATGGCTATTGATGATGTCAGTATAACGAAATATGAAGGAGAGTTGAAAACGCAGGTATTTGATTTCTCAGGAGATTATACCGACCCCGCTGAAATTACAGTAACATGGAATACACAGCCGGAATACAACTGTAGTCGTTTTGAGTTATATCGTTCCATTAATGGTAAAACTTTTGAGAAGGTAGGTGATATTCCGGCAGTGGGATTGACGACTACCGACTTGAATACTTATTCGCAAAGTACACTGGCTCAACGCGATCTTTACTTTTTTAAGTTGAAGGTCATTAATGAGAACGAAGCAATTGGATATAGTTATGAATTTGAGACGCCTGTTATTGTGATAAGGCGGGATAAAACCGAAGAAGCTAAGACTTTTAACCCGTTTCCTAATCCTTTCTTTGATAATATCAATTTGACTTTTAATGCGGATGTTCAGGAAAAGGTTACTTATAACTTATTCAATACAGCCGGACAAATTGTACTACAGGGTATTATTGAGTCGCCTGGTATCTTTGCCCGAATTGACCTTGGAGGTGGTGGTCTTCCCACAGGTGTTTATTTCCTTCAGGTACGAATAGGTGAGGGAGAAGCACAGGTATTTAAGATGTTTGGAGGTATTTAATTATTGAATTGTAACTATTTAACTTTTTAGTTCCTTAACGGTGGCGGCAGCTGTTCGTAGCGTCTCGGTACTGCGCTATGACTGCTACCATGTATTGGGCATAGTTTACTTTAGTCTATACTTAGTTGTTCTTTTGTCCCCAATTTTTGCGAATATATCTAATTCAACCCCTTTATTAAGGTCTCTACTTGCAGTTGCTGAAGAAATATCTTTAAAAACATTCATATAATCCTTCCTTGTAAATTCTCTTATATCTAACTCCTTAAAATAATTTATTCTATCTCTTTGATTTAATTTACGGCTTCTAAATTTTAGGATATGTTCAAGGGAGTTATTAATAATTCCTAACATATATTCTATAAATATTGTCGATTTTCCTTGATTATCACTTTTAGATAATGCCTCATAATATTCTTTTTGTGATTTACTAATTAAGGCTTCTAAAGGAATAAATTCAAACACAGGATATTCAGATTTAAGTATTAAAGTTTGCCATAAACGCCCCATTCGTCCATTCCCGTCTAAAAAAGGATGAATAAATTCCATTTCATAATGAAAAACACAACTTTTTATAAGACATAATTCATTTTTACCTTTTAGATACTTAAACAAATCTTTCATTAGATATGGAACATTTTCGTGTGGTGGTGCGATGTGATCTACTTTTAGTCCTTTCACAATGCCAACACCTTGTTTTCTGTATTTTCCAGGATTTTCAATTAATCCGTTCATCATCATTCTATGTGCTTTTAGGAAGTCTTTTTCATTGTGGTATTTGAAATTTTCAATATTGTTGTAAACTTCAATGGCATTTATCGCTTCCTTAATATCTTTTTCCGGACCAATAACTCTTTTATTTTCTATAATTGCAGTTATTTGTTTTTCAGTTAGTGTATTTCCTTCTATTTTTAGAGAGTTGTGAATTGTTTTTATCCTCTTTTGTTTTCTTAATATTGGCGAAGGTTTGTCCAATAAATTTGCATTTATTTCTCCTATTTTTTCAGAGATTTGAGTGATAAATTTTTTGTGTTTTTTATTTTGCCCGACTACCGTATAACGGAATATGGATATGGGCGTTCTCCTTGTAGCCATATTGCAAACAAACTGTATGAGGTGGTAAGCATTTATCCTGAATTTAGAAAAAAGAATAATATCCACTCTTTAAATAAGCACCTTCCGGGAAGTTGACGGGATGGTCAATATCATGGGTGTTGCTTGCTTCCAACCTAAAAAAACGCCCGGTTTCTGTGAATTTTTCCTCAATCGTTTGGAAAAATTCCTCCTTGGCGACGCGGCTGGAGCAGGATGCCATGAGTAGGATGCCGTTAGCTGCGACGAGTTGAGCCCCGAGTTCTGCCAACTCGGCATATTTTAATAAGGCTTTTTCGACTTCTTCCTGTTTCTTTGCGAAAGAAGGTGGGTCGATAATGACGATATCAAAGACTCGGTTTTCTTTTACCATCTTCCTCAAAATCTCAAATGCATCTCCCTTGATGGTGTGGTGATTCGCATTGTTAATATTCAGCGAGACGTTCTTCTCGGCAATATCTAGTGCCTGTCTGCTTATGTCGAGGCTTGTCACCGCTGTTGCTCCACCGACGAGCGCATGCACAGAGAAGCCACCCGCATAAGCAAAAACATCCAAAACGGTTTTTCCCTTTGATAGATCTCCAATGCGCTTCCTGTTGTGTCGGTGATCCAGAAAAAAACCTGTTTTATGACCATGGATAACATTGGCAGTAAATTTGATACCATGCTCTTTGAAAGGTACTTCCTCAGACGCCAAAGCGCCTTTTACAATCGCTCCATCCGATAGCCCGAATAATAAATGAGGGGTGTTTTGAAGTTTTCTACTTAGTCGCAGTACGAGCGTTTTACACCCACATTTTTCTAATAGAATAGGGAAAATTATTTTGATGTAGGGCATCCAAATATGGGAATATATTTTCACCACCAATACATCGGCATAAACGTCGGCTATCAGTCCGGGCAGTCCGTCATTTTCGCCATAAATGAAGCGGTAGCTATTGGTATCCGTTCTCAGTAATGGTAATCTTTTCTCGTGGGCTGCCTTGATTTTATTTTCAAACCAGACTGCATCAATTGTTGCTGACTGGTGAACTTGTAGTATCTTAATTCGGATGGGAGAAAATGGATCCCAAAGACCAACTGCTAGAAATTTATTTTTCCGCTGGTCAAAAATAATGGCCAAGTCTCCGGCTTTTCCTTCACCACTTTGTTTGCGAATAGATTCGTCAAAAACCCATGGATGCCCCTGCTTGACCGCTTTTTCCCCGGCGGGTTTTAGCTTGACGGCTAGTCTTTTGGGCTTGAAGTCGGGGAGGTTCTCCAACATATCATTTTTCATCTTCGGGCATATTCTCTAATAACCAGTCGATGTCCTTCATGAATTTATCGACAGACTTTGGATCTGTTCCATCACAAAAGGAGCGAATATGCCTCTTGTTATCAATCAAAGTTAAGGCGCCGCTATGATCGAATCCACCGAGTATGGTGGTGTCTTCAAGGGCGGTTGTCATATAGTCATAGGCAATATCGTAGATAGCTCGTTTGTCTCCGGTCACGAAGTTCCACTTTGGGGCTTCGACGCCTAATTTGGTAGCATATTCCTTTAGGCGCGGGACACTATCCCGGCGATAATCAATCGAGTGAGACAAAAATTTAATCCGGTCGTCATTTTCGTATTTGACATATAACCGGTGCATTTGTTTGGCGACCTTCGGGCAAATAGTCGGACAGGACGTAAAGAAGAAATCTGCGACATAGATGCCGTTTTCGAAAGTAGCATTGGTAACGATAACACTATCTTGATTGACAAAAGAAAAATCCCTAATTTCCTGATAGTGCGTTTCACCCGTCGCTTTATCAATATCCCGTTGTCCTAATATTGGGAGTCCTTCCTCCTGATTAAAACCACAGGAAGACAAGGTTGCTAGAATGATTACAAAATAAGAAAACTTATACATGTGTTTATTTTTTTGTTTGTTCGATGCTGTGTTGAATACTCCGCTCCATTTTTTCTTTCACCTTTTTAATTCGGGTCAGTTCCTTGGAGAGATAAGTCATTATTTCTTTGTGGGTTTTTGTTTTGCGCAGTTCTTCCAATTGAACGAGGGCATACATCCAGTCCCACATCAGTTTGTCTGCCGCTTTGACTTCCCTAATAGTACGTTCCAGACTGGCGATGCGGTTTGTGTCTTTTTCTAATTTAAGAGCTTCTTCCAGCTTGACGCCGGCTTTGTCCAAGGCGCCCATTTGTGGCATGATAGCATCGTGAATCTTCATTACTTCGTCCCATGCCTTTTGCTGGGCTTTCAATTCGGTATTGGAAAATTTTGCATCTGATTTTGTCTTGCTTTTTCCTGTATCGGACTGGCATGCCAGAAGTGTAAAAAGTGTACCAACGATTAGCAATTTCATTATATGTTTCATCACATTGTCAATTTAGTTTACAAAGCTACACAATCGCTTTATTATTATGCAATGTTTTCATAAATTTCACTAAAAAAGGAGCTACTTTTGCACCTGTTATTTTTTATGTAAACAATTAAAACTTATGAAACCAACATTAGTAGTGCTAGCGGCGGGGATGGGAAGTCGATATGGAGGACTGAAGCAGGTAGATGGGGTCGGTCCCAAAGGACAGGCAATTATCGAATATTCCGTTTATGATGCCATCAAGGCGGGATTTGGCAAAGTGGTTTTTGTCATTCGGAAGGACATTGAGGAGCCCTTTAAGGAAAAGATGGGTAACCAATTTGAGGGGAAAATAAAAGTGGAATACGCTTTTCAGGAACTGGATTCTCCAATAGAGGGCATCACCGAGTGGCCCCATCGTGAGAAACCTTGGGGGACAGCTCACGCCATGTTGGTCGCAGCAGATGTCGTAAATGAGCCCTTTGCTGTTATCAATGCTGATGATTTTTACGGACCTTCTGCTTATTCGGATATGGCAAAATTCCTCATCAATGGTTGTACGCCAAAGACGCAGGCAATGGCCGGTTATGTATTGGATAATACTCTTTCAGACCACGGGACAGTCAATAGAGGCGTATGCGAGATGAATAAAGAAGGCTTTCTGGTAGATGTCGTCGAACGCTTAAAAATAAAAAGAAATGAAGACGGGGTGATTGAATACCAAGAGGATGGCAAGCGCTTCCCCATCAAAGATGGCA
>JALVDO010000114.1 GCA_027008975.1 Saprospiraceae bacterium
TATCTCTGACGAGTGTTCAGGTGTTGGATAAAAATGGGATGGGAACCCAACAAAAAATCATCAACGGTATTTTGGAAGCTGCGGATAATGGTGCAGATGTCATCTCCATGTCTCTCGGTGGTCGTTCCAATCAACGAAGTGAACGCGCCTATCAAAAGGCCATGGACTATGCCGCAAAAAAGGTGCCATCGTTGTGGTTGCTGCCGGCAACTCTAATCGAAATGCCAAGGATTATGCTCCCGTAAACACTAAGGGTGTCATTGGCGTTAGCGCTGTCGATCAGGAGTTGAATCGCGCTGCTTTCTCTAATTTCGTCTCGGATATTCCGATGGGAATCGCGGCTCCCGGGGTAGGCGTTTACTCCACCATGCCGGGGGATAAATATGCGGCACTCAGCGGCACCTCAATGGCAACACCTTACGTGGCGGGACTTTTGGGCATGATGAAAAGCTTGCGTCCTTCATTGACGACTTCCGAAGCTTATGATTTGCTCAAAAAGACAGGCAAGGAAACAAAAAGCACAGATTTGACAGGGTATTTCATACAACCAAAGGCTGTTATTGAAAGTTTGTCTCGCAATTAGATGTAAAATACATGTAAAAAAGACTACTTTTGTCCGGGTAGAAAAACAAAACACTTTTTAATGCACAAAATACTTGTACCTTTTGACTTCTCCGAACAGGCGGGATATGCTTACGATATGGCGACCCGAATTGCCACAAAGTGCAACGCTGAAATTCACATCTTGGGAATTGTTGTCGCCCCTACGAATGCAGAATTTGATAGCCATGGCCATTTGAAAACAGATACCGGCTTCGATTATAGCCATTTGTTTCAAGAGCAGATCGAACTGCAAAAAAAATTGGAAGATTGGGCAAAAGACCAATCTTTAGTGGCCGGAATCAGTACGAAAATCGGGCATTTTAAAAAAGCCATTCAGCGCTACGTTGAGGATCATTCAATCGACCTCGTCGTGTTGGGTATCCGAGATTTACACGGTGTAGAGGATAAATTAATTGATTCTTTTGCCGCCAAAGTGGTGCGTTATTCCAGTGTTCCTGTTCTGACCTTAAAATGCGATCGTTCGGATTACGAGTTGACCGATTTGTTATTTGTCAACGACTTCACCAAACCTGAGAAAATGGATTTGAGCTTTATTCGCACCTTATTGGATTGTCTTGGGCTACAGATGCATTTTTTGCTAGTCAGTACACCACGGCATTTTGTAACAACACTGGAAGGTAGGGCACACATGGAAGCTTTTGCCGAAATGAATGGGTTGAAGAACGTCCGGTATCACGTTTATTGCGACAGGAGTATTGAGGATGGTATCGCCAATTTTTCTGCTGAAACGGGTATCGACTTCGTTGCTATTGGGACTCACCAAAGCACGGGGATTCGTCGAATACTGAGGAATGGTAGCCGCGCGGAAGAGGTCGTCAATCACTTATGGTTGCCGATTCTGACTTTTAAGATATAGAAGTTGTTTAAAAATAGCTCACTTGGCTACAAAATGATTTTTTAAGCGAATATTTCGTTACAAAAATACTCCTCCCAATACTGGGAGGCAGGCATTTAGCGCTGCTAAACTCCCCATACGGGCACGTACCGGTGCGTTTTTTGTAACTCATCTTCACTCAAAATATCTATTTTTCGCTTCAAGCAGCCATTCTTAAACAACTTCATAATGTAATTACTTGCCGTGAGGGTACTGGGTGTTCCCCTCATCTCCTTATTTCCATACCAAATTGCAAACGTAATGTTTGAGGTGGTAAGTAGTTACGATATAATTTTGTCTCTTGCCCAAAAATCATTAACTTTGCATACATTAGAATAAAAACAATCCTTCATGAAAAATTATCCAGTTCTACTACTCATAGCCATTACACTTATCTTTTCCTCCTGTGTAACACAGAAGCAGTTCACCGATATACAAGAACAATTGAAAGACTGCAAATTGAAGTCTGCTAATGCTGATTCACTTGCTCAACAAAACGCGCGAATGGAAACAGAGCAGAATGATTTGAAAAATGATTTGAGGAGTTGCTATAAAGAAAATGAAGAATTGAGAGCTACAAATATTAACCTCAACAGGAGCTTTCAGGAAAATTTGGCTAGACTGAATGCCATTGAAGAGTCTAATTCCAATGCTTTGGCAACCTCATCTTATGATAATTTGGCACTCAAGGAAGAAATTGCCAAAAAGGATGAAGAATTGGATGCCAAAGATCGCGAAATAGCTTCCCTGAATCGCGAAATTGCCGATCTGGAGCAACTGATTCGCCGGATGGAGAACAATTATGGAGAGACGGCAAATAGCCTCTCTGAGAAAGAACGCCGCATCCAGGAGTTAGAGGCTAGTATCGCCGATAATGAAGCGACGATGAACGCATTGAAAGGCTCTATCGAAGATGCGTTGACGGGTGTCTCCGCCAAGGATTTAACGGTGACCCGCAAAAATGGGAAGCTCTATCTCTCCCTAAGTCAGGATTTGCTTTTTAGATCCGGTAGTGATGTCATCGACTGGAAAGGGAAAAAAGCACTAAAACAGGTCGCTGATGCTTTGATTGAGCACCCGGATATGGATATAACAGTTGAAGGGCATACCGACTCGAAGGGAAGCCCTGCTAAGAACTGGGATTTGAGTGTTAAACGAGCCACTTCTGTCATTAAGGTATTGGCATCTTACGGTGTTGAACCCGAGCGGATGACGGCATCAGGTCGCGCTCTTTATGCTCCATTGACCTCTAACGCTACCGCAGATGGGCGGGCTAAAAATCGGCGGACAGAGATTATTCTTTCTCCCAATTTGGATGACTTGTATAAGCTGATTAATGAATAGGCTCCGTTGGGGAAATACGATACTGTTTCTCCTGTTTTTTGCCTTGTTAGGAAATGCACAGTACTGTGGTGTTGCACCCTCTGACGATTTGTTGCTTCGCAATGAGCGGGCAATTGACCAATGGCTGAACCGGCATCGCGATGACTTTACCGAGCGGGAGCCGATTACCATTACCGTTGTTTTTCATATCGTTTACAATACCGTAGAGGAAAATATCTCCGATGAGCAAATCTTGTCACAATTAGCTGTACTCAACGAGGACTTTAGGTTGTTGAATGCCAACCAGTCAATTGTCACATGGCCTGCTTTTCAGGAGCGGATGGTGGACATGGAGCTCAACTTTAAGTTGGCAACCAAAGACCCTGACGGACAACCAACAGCAGGCATCACCCGTCGTGTAACAACTATACCCGGAATTGCTCTGAAAACAGTCGATGGGCGCCGTAGGATTTGTTACGAAGAGCTGGGGGGTACGGATGCATGGTGCCCCGATCACTACCTCAATATTTGGGTTGGTAAATTCGATGAAGGATTTTCTGCTGAAGCAAGTTTTCCCGGACAGGATGTCGCACAGGAAGATGGTATTCGAATCGATCCTTATCGCGTTGGAGCCCTTGGCACGGTTGTCGCCCCTTATCACCTCGGACGAACGTTGACACATGAAGTTGGTCATTATTTTAACCTCCAGCATTTGTGGGGGAGTGGTAGTGATAATTCAGCCTGTAATGATGATGATGGTGTCGCCGATACGCCTCAGCAGGCATTTACTTACGTCAATGAATGCCCGGGCAATTTTAATCTGCAATCCTGTGGTAGCATTGACCAATTTCCGAATTACATGAATTACACGGATGACGCCTGTATGGCGATGTTTACCATAGGACAGAAGGAACGGGTATGGGCTGCTCTCAACGCCTTACGCCCCGGATTGAAACAGCCCGAATCCTGTGGAATGGTTCCTACCGATGACTTCGTATCTGCTCAGGGCATTGAGGTGTCACTTTCTCCTAATCCTTCCGGAGAAGGGGTGGAAATCAGCCTGCATTCTAATCAATCCTTCGATGTACAATTGAGTATTTATTCGTCTACTGGGCAACAAATAGACACTCGTGATTTTGCCACCAGCGATTCTTTCTACTTTGAGCGAGGTGAATTACCCTCAGGGATTTATTTAGCGGTATTTAATATCGGTGGTCTTGTGCTTTGCAAGCAATTCGTTTTTCTATAACTACTGTTCAAATATCAATTTAGTACTCTTCCCTTCAATCTCCTTTTTATTCATCATCTGCATTCGGTATTCATCGTCAACATACATTTGCGCCTGATCATCGTAATGCGGACTCATGATATTTCCCGATTGCCCGGTTGGATTGATACTCATGGAGTGCTCTAAATCTCCAAAGTCCAGTAAAATACGGAGTGCAGCACCACTATTGACCTCATAAATGCCATCCCCGTTTATGGCATAGCGCAATTTATTTGGTGTATCATCACCACCCTGAATGGGGAAAGGACCGACATTGAAAATTTTATCAAAGGGCTTTTTGCTGCCGATGGCGTGTCGGTGGGTGAGCGTATGGACGTCCTGCCAGTGCCACTTTTGCATGTCTGCACCTAGTTGCTGACTCAACTCCTTCATGGTTTGTTGGAATGCCCTAGTGAGTAGTTCCGAGCGCGTCTCCTTCTCTGGCGTATTAATATCATCCCACCAGATTGATTGCTCTCGATAGACGAGTATGTCCCAGCCCTGAAAAAAGGTATATGATTTGACAAATTCCTCAAAAGTCTTTTCGCCTAATTCGTCTGCGGTAGCCAAGCGAGTGATGTGGTACAATAGTTTGGTAAAAATGACAGGAGCAATACCATCACGTGGATAATCGCCTTTCCAGTCTTGAAGAATTTTTATGGCATCTGCTTCGTGTTTGTTGGCAGGGTCTTTCGTCAGCTCTTCTGCAAAGAAATGTGCCATTTTT
>JALVDO010000115.1 GCA_027008975.1 Saprospiraceae bacterium
TATCTTTTTAGAAAAATTGGGAAATGGGTGGTGTCAAAGAAGGTGCCGGCTTCATCTATCCAAGTGCCAAAAGCCATGGTCTTTGCATTGGTAGTATAGACCTTTTTACGAGTGACAAAATACCCTATGATACTAATGAATCTCCCCAGGTTTTGTGCAAACTGTCGAGCGAGAATACTGCCGTTTTTCCTTTGAGCAGGGGGCAAGAGTTCAAAGGGAGAACACAATGGAAATCCCAATAACTCCATTTCTTCGAAAGCCTGCTCGTACTTTCCTTCCTTTAGTTCGGGTAGTTCAAAGTGGGCAGTCTCTTCAAAGAGGAGCAGGGAGGCTTCATACCTGTCCTTGGGGTTGAAGACAGCATTTTTGTCCCACATGAGCTCGTATTTGTTTCTGCCGGTAAACCGGAAAGCGCCAATGCGAATGAGTAAATCCAATTGTTCGGAAGATACATTTACGCGGCTGACAAAATCAGCCAGATCAGTAAACCGACCGCCTTGTGTACGCTGGTGTTCTATGCGGTGCGCCAAATGTTTTTCCAGCCCACTCAAGTGGATAAATCCCACATAAATATCGGTTCCCTTAATGGTCGTCAGGTAGCAACTATGATTGACACACGGAGGATGGAGTGTCGCGCCCGCCATTTTGGCTTCGTGAAAGTAGTGCTCTGCTGAATAAAAACCTCCAAAGTTATTGATAACGGCGACCATGAATTCAAGTGGGTAGCGACTTTTTAGATATAGGCTCTGAAGGCTCTCTACTGCATAACTCGCCGAGTGTGCCTTGCTAAATGAATACCCTGAAAAACTCTCGATTTGTCGCCAGACTTCAGCTGACAGTGCCCGGCTGTAGCCCCGCTCATCACAATTGCGGAAATACTTTTCCCGAAGGGCAGTCAGGGTTTCTTTTTTGTGTTTTTTCCCCGACATGATGCGTCTTAGTACATCGCTTTCGTCGAGTTCCAAACCCGCAAAGTGATGCACCACTTTGATGACGTCCTCCTGATAGACCATGATTCCGTAAGTCTCACCAAGGTGCTCCTCGAATACCGGATGCAAATAACTGAAACGCTCCGGCTCGTGGAATCTCCGGATGTACTCCTTCATCATACCCGACTTAGCGACACCCGGGCGAATGATGGAGCTGGCAGCGACGAGGTGAATATAGTCATCACATTGCAGTTTTTGTAATAATCCACGCATGGCAGGAGATTCTATATAGAAACACCCCATGCATCTTCCCGACTTCAATTGCCTGCGTACCTGCGCATCATTTTTGATGCTTTCGACATCGTGAATGTCCACAGATCGCCCCTGATTGTGGTGTATTATATCGACGGCATCCTTGATGTGCCCCAAACCCCGTTGGCTTAGTATGTCGTACTTATGCAGCCCGATGTGCTCTGCCTGGTACATATCGAATTGTACGATGGGAAAACCCTTAGGCATCATCTGGAGAGCACTGTATTCACTTAGTGGGCGATGCGAAATCAGAATGCCGCCGGCGTGGATGGACAGGTAGTTTGGGAAGCCCTCCATTCGTTTGCCGTATTGAAATATCCGGCGGGCGGTATCACTTTCTTTCGATGCCGTCACAGGGTCGTCTATGATTGCATCTATTTCCATTTTGGGCAAACCAAAAACCTTTCCCAACTCTCTAATGACAGACTTTCCCTTAAAGGTATTATACGTTGCCAAAAGAGCGGTGTATTCGCTCCCGTATCGTTTGAGGATGTAGTCAATCACGTCATCGCGCTCATCCCAGGAGAAGTCGATATCAAAATCGGGGGGATTGGTACGATAGGGATTGATAAAACGCTCGAAGTACAAATCCAACTCCAACGGGTCAACATCCGTTATTTGCAAACAGAAGGCGATGATGGAATTGGCTCCGCTACCACGCCCGACGTGGTGATAACCGACCGATCGGGCATAGCGAATAATGTCCCAGGTGATGAGAAAGTACGCACAAAAATCTTGCTCCCGGACGATGCGCAACTCTTTATCAACCCGATGTAATGCTGCTCGATTGGCAATTCCATACCGGCGTTTACAGCCCGCTATTGCCAGTTTTTTGAGCAGTTGGTAATCCTCATCTTTCGTCTTGCCAAACACCTTCCTATTGTGATGCAACCCGGGTGTTAAATCAATCCGGCAGGCGTCGATAATTCGCTTTGTATTTTGAATAATTTTAGGATAGCTTTGATAAAAATCCAATAGCGTTTCGGTAGGAATCAGGCGTTCGTTTTGATGGGCAACATCCTTGGTGGTTACCTTGGTGATAATCGTATTGAGATCGATAGCCCTGAGCAATCGATGCAGTTCGTATTCCGTTTCATCAATAAAAGTGACCGGCTGCAATACAACCAATTTGTGTTGAAAATACCGTAGTTGATGCGAAAAGAGTCGGTTGACGTGTTGTGGTCGAATGCCGAGAAATTCGTGCTCCGCAAACTCCGTAATTGAACGGCTCAATCTTGGATAGACAATCCAGCTATGTTTCATCGCGGGTGCGATTGCCGGCAGTTTTTTCCCGTGAAGGGTATGGATATTTAACAACTCAATTAGCTCTTGCCAGCCTTTGATATTTTTTGCCAATCCGAGGTATAAAAATTCATTATCCTCCCTAAACTCAATCCCCAATACCGGGCGAATCCCCGCTTCTTTGCATCGCCTGACAAAGTCCCATGCAGCACTCGTATTGTTAATGTCTGTCAGCGCCAACACTTCTATTCCCCACCGTGCAGCGGTATCGACTAATCGCTCAATGGAGAGTGTCCCGTAGCGAAGGCTGTAATATGAGTGGCAGTTGATAAACATTTGTGCTGGTCAATAAACGGCCCGTTTGATGGCTTTCACACCGAATTTATTCCGAATATCATCCATGACGCGCAGCAATTCCTGCTCCTTATAGCTGTCGTTGAATAGCTCCATTTGTTGTTGCCCGTGTACGAGTTTGCCAAAGCGAACACCGATTAAGCGGATGAGTTGTCGCTTTTGGTAGAGTTTGTCGAATAAGCGGTGGGCAAAATCTATGAGCGTTTTATCACTTGAGGTATAAGGTATTTGTTGCTGCCTGGAATAGGTATTAAAATCGGCGTACCGAAGCTTGATGGCGATATTGGCGGTGAGCTTCTTTTTGCTTCGCAATTCGTAGGCGAGTTTGACGACCATTTTTGTGAGATAATTTCGCAGCAATTCGACATCAATGGTGTCGTGCTCGAAGGTATGTTCTGTCGAGATTGATTTCTGTTCGCGATACGGAACGACGGGACTATTGTCGATGGCATTGGCTTTTTTCCAGAGAGAAAGTCCATTTTTTCCAAATGCTCTTTGCAGCAATTCTTTTGGTATTTCACTCAGGGTCTTGACATCCTTAATGCCCATGAGGCTTAGCTTTTCGTACGTGGCTTTGCCCACAGAGGGGATTTTGCGTACACTCATGGGGGCGATAAAGGCTTTTTCGTGGCCGGGAAGGATGAGTTTTTCGCCTTGAGGCTTTGCTTCGCCCGTTCCGATTTTAGAAATGAGCTTATTGACGGACAAGCCGGACGAGATGGGCAGTCCCGACTCCTTGATGATTCGCTGCCGTAATTCCTGCGCCCACTGCCAGCATCCCACGTATTTGTCCATACCGCTCAGGTCGAGAAAAAACTCGTCGATAGATGATTTCTCGAATACCGGTGCCTGCTCGCGGATAATTTCCGTTACGACCTTTGAGTGTTGTTGATAAGCCTCCATATCTCCACGCAACACCGTTGCATCGGGGCATAACTGCAACGCACGCTTTACCGGCATCGCCGAGCGCACGCCGTACGCACGCGCCTCGTAGCTGCACGAAGCCACCACCGCCCGGTCGGAGTACCCTCCAATGATGAGCGGTATGCCATTGAGCCTGCTATTCCTCAGTCGCTCCACAGAGACAAAAAAGGAATCCAAATCGAGGTGCAAAATTGAGCGTTGAAACATTTTAAACAAAAAATTTAGTCACAGCGACAAATGTAAAACTTTTTGTGTTTAAAAACAAATAATTTGGAGAGCTATCGTACTGACATATTTGCAAGACTACTCAAAAAAAGCTATCTTTGTCCGAAGGAATCTTTAAAAAATGCAGGCAAACATAGCAAAAAGGTTGTTCAACAGAAGTGATTACTACAAGATGGCAGAGATTGGCATCCTACAACCCGATGCTCGTGTCGAACTCATTAACGGTGAAATTATAGATGTGAGCCCCATTAACAGTTTCCATGCCGCCACGGTTAATGTACTGAATAGGTTGCTGCTGACCAGTCTGGGCACTAGTGCTTCGATTTCTGTGCAAAATCCTCTTTTTCTCAATGATTATTCAGAGCCGGAGCCGAATTTGGTCGTTGCTCGTTACAGACGGGACGAATATCGGCGGGCACATCCTCGGGTTCAAGACATATTTTTATTGATAGAGGTGGCGGACTCTTCTTTAGACTTTGACAAAGGAATAAAAAAACAACTTTACGCAAAAGCCGGTGTGCCGGAATATTGGGTTATTAATTTACCGGAACAGCAAATTGAGGTATATAAACAGCCCGAAGGAGAGGACTACTCTTTTCAAAAGATATTTCAAGGAGACAATCCGATTAGTGCGCAATTCATTTCTTTTGCATTAAGCCCTTCAGATTTATTTTTTGAGGAATAAAAAATGCTCATTCGGGGATATTACCCAAACGAGCATAAGACATTTGTGACCCCGGCAGGGTTCGAACCTGCAACCACTGGAGCCGAAATCCAGTATTCTATCCAGTTGAACTACGGAGCCTGAATATGGGCGCAAAGTTACGCATTTGTAGAAGAAGAAACAAAAAAATGTAGCGGAAAGTTTCTACTTCAAGCCCTATTCCCGCAGATTGGGCGCCAGCCAGCGCTTCGCCTCCTCTATCGTCATCCCCTTGCGCCGGGCGTAATCTTCGACCTGATCATCTGTTATTTTACCCAAGCCAAAATATTTGGAGGCGGGATGAGAAAAATACCAGCCGCTGACGGATGCCGCCGGATACATGGCGTAATTTTCTGTTAGCTTGACACCAATATTTTTTTCGACATCTAATAAGTCCCAAAGCGTTCCTTTTTCTGTGTGTTCCGGACAGGCGGGATAGCCGGGCGCCGGACGAATACCATCATATTGCTCTTTGATGAGTGCATTATTATCCAATTTCTCATCAGCGGTATATCCCCAAAACTCCTTGCGGACGCGCTCGTGCATACGCTCTGCCAAAGCCTCTGCTAATCTATCTGCCAATGACTTCAGCAAGATGGCATGGTAGTCGTCATGGTCGGCTTCAAACCGGGCGATGTGTTCCTCGATACCAATTCCGGCGGTGACGGCAAAGGCACCGAGATAGTCCTTCCCGCCACTACCTTTAGGTGCGATATAATCCGCCAGGCAATAATTCGGTAGCCCTTTTGCTTTTTGCGTTTGTTGGCGTAGGAAGTGGAGGGTATTAATCTCCTTCCCAGTCGGGTCGCGGAGAACAATACTGTCGTCGTCGGTGCTTTCCGCCTCAAAAAGACCGATTACGACTTTGGCTTTCAGCCACTTTTCGTCGATAATTTGATTAAGCATGCTTTTGGCATCCTGCAGCAACTTGGTTGCCTCCTTGCCCACCACTTCGTCTTCCAATATTGCGGGGTATTTGCCCGCCAATTGCCAACTGGAGAAAAAGGGCGTCCAGTCGAGGTAGTCAACCAATTCGGAAAGGGGATAATCCTCAAATATATGCACTCCTGTTTTTTTCGGAACCGGCGGTCTATAGCTACTCCAGTCCAGTTGAACTTTATTGGCACGCGCCTCTACTATTGAAAGGTATTTTTTGTGGGCGGTTCGCCCTGCCCGCTTGTTTCGTATCTGCTCGTACTCGCGTTTAATATCAGCTTTGAAAGCATCGGCTGTGCCATCCTCTTCCGTCAATAGTGAACTGACCGTTGCCACACTGCGGGAGGCATCCAATACATAAGCTACCGTACCGGAGTAATTAGGTGCAATCTTGACGGCGGTATGTGTTTTGGATGTTGTAGCCCCTCCTATCAACAGGGGAATTTTGAAGCCTTCGCGCTCCATCTCTTCTGCAAATAATGCCATTTCTTCCAAAGAGGGTGTTATCAGACCACTTAGCCCAATGATATCAACCTGGTGCTCTTTAGCAGCTTTGATAATGTCATTAGCGGGTACCATTACGCCAAGGTCAATGATTTCATAATTGTTGCAACCTAGTACGACTCCGACGATATTTTTGCCGATGTCGTGAACGTCTCCCTTGACGGTCGCCAGTAGTATTTTGCCTTTTTCTTTCCCTCCTGTTTGCTTTTTCTCTTCTTCAATAAAGGGCGTGAGGTAGGCGACGGACTGCTTCATCACCCTTGCACTTTTGACAACCTGCGGCAGGAACATTTTTCCGGCACCAAAGTAGTCTCCAACGATATTCATGCCATCCATCAGCGGTCCTTCGATAACGAGTAGCGGGCTTTTGTATTTTTCGAGTGCTTCCTTGGTATCCTCGATGATGAATTGGGTAATCCCCTTCACCAATGCGTGAGATAATCGCTCCTCAACGCTGGCTTTTCGCCATTCCAAGTCTTGTACGAGCGCTTTACCTCCGGAGTCTTTTAGATTTTCCGCCAAGGAGACCAAGCGTTCAGTCGCATCTGCCCTTTTGTTGAACAAGACATCCTCCACCCCTTCTTTCAAATCCTTGGGAATATCCTCATATACCTCCATCATACCCGCGTTGACAATCCCCATATCCATACCGGCATCAACTGCGTGATAAAGGAAAGCAGCGTGCATCGCCTCCCGCACCTTATTATTGCCACGGAAGCTAAAGCTAATGTTGCTCACGCCTCCACTTACTTTAGCGTGTGGACATTTTTCTTTTATTTGGCGGGTAGCTTCTATAAAGTTAATGGCGTATTCATTGTGTTCTTCTATGCCTGTTGCCACAGCAAAAATATTGGGGTCAAAAATAATATCCTGGGGCTTAAAGCCGACTTTTTTGGTCAAAATATCATAAGCTCGGATACAAATTTCGACCTTGCGCTCCGTCGTATCCGCCTGTCCTTCTTCATCGAATGCCATCACAATGGCGGCTGCTCCATACCGGCGCACCAATTTAGCGTGCTCGACAAATTTTTCTTCTCCTTCTTTCAATGAGATGGAATTGACAATGCACTTTCCCTGCACACATTTCAGCCCGGCTTCAATGACACTCCATTTAGAAGAATCAATCATAATTGGCAATCTGGCAATGTCCGGCTCCGACATAACGAGATGGAGGAAGGTCTTCATCGCCTCTTCCGAGTCGAGCATAGCTTCATCCATATTGACATCAATAACCTGTGCACCGCCTTCTACCTGTTGTAAAGCGACGCTTAACGCTTCCTCGTAATTTCCGGACTTTATCAATCGCGCAAATTTTCTGGAACCTGTCACATTTGTCCGCTCGCCAATATTGACAAAATTGGTCTCCGGGCGAATAATCAGGGCTTCCATCCCACTTAACATGGTATAGGGCGGTCGCGGTGTGATTTTTCGTGGTTCCAAGTCCTTCACAGCCTCCGCCATCGCTTTGATATGCTCCGGTGTCGTGCCACAACAGCCTCCGACGATATTGACGAATCCATTGCCTGCAAAATCCCGGATGTACGCCTGCATTATTTCAGGGCTTTGGTCGTACTCGCCAAATTCATTGGGCAAGCCGGCATTAGGATAAGAGGAAATAAAACAATCCGAAATTCGGGACAACGACTGGATATGGGGTCGCATCTCTTTTGCGCCAAGCGCGCAATTCAATCCAACACTCAAAATCGGCATATGGCTAATAGATATCCAAAAAGCCTCTACCGTCTGCCCGGAGAGCGTCCGCCCACTTGCGTCGGTAATCGTCCCGGAAACCATGATGGGCAACTCAATACCACGCTCTTCAAATAATTCATCGATGGCAAATAATGCTGCTTTGGCGTTGAGCGTATCGAAGATGGTCTCGATTAGTAAAATATCGACTCCCCCGTCAATCAAGCCCCTTGCCTGCTCCCTGTAAGCATCCCTTAATTCATCGAAGCTAATCGCGCGAAAACCCGGATTATTAACGTCGGGAGAAAGAGAAGCCGTGCGATTAGTCGGGCCCATAGCCCCGGCTACAAAACGCGGTTTATCGGGATTCTTCTCCGTGAACTCCAGCGCCACCTTTTTGGCAATGCGTGCCGACTCCCTGTTGATGTCATAAACGACATCCTCCATGTCGTAGTCAGCTTGCGCAATAGATGTCCCGCTGAAGGTATTGGTCTCTATAATATCCGCCCCTACTTTGAGGTATTCCCGATGGATGGCCTCGATAATCTGTGGCTGGGTAATCGATAAAATGTCATTATTACCTTTGATATCCTTGTGAAAATTGGCAAACCGCTCCCCACGAAAGTCCGCTTCGGATAGCTTATATCTTTGTATCATAGTACCCATCGCACCATCGAGTAGGAGAATGCGCTCTTGGAGTAATTGCCGGATATTTTTTGTCATTGAATGGTAATTTTGTATTTGCACAAAGGTAGCATTAGCAACAGTAAAAAGATGATTTTGTTGGTCAGAAATACAAATTATTTAATTTCCGTACCTTCGCCCTTCAAAACTATTTATTTTGGAAAAAGAAGGTTCGGGAATAGGATGGAAGAGTTGGCTGGGAATGGTGTTGTTAAGCACCATCTGGGGCAGCTCATTTATACTCATCAAAAAAGCGTTGGTCGTTTTCCCCCCTTATCAGGTGACGACTTTACGACTTGGGATTGCCGGATTGGTTTTTATCCCTTATTTTTTTAAATACGCCAAACGCATTGACTGGTCACAGTGGAAATATTTACTGATTGTCAGTCTTGCGGGGAGTGGTATTCCGTTTTTTCTGATTCCTTATGCTCAGCAATCCGTTAGCTCCTCCGTTGCAGGCATATTGAATTCTTTGGCGCCATTGTTTACGCTGGTGTTGAGTATTTTGTTTTTCAATGAAGTCTTTCACAAACGGCGGGCACTAGGTATTTTACTTGGTTTTGCAGGAGCGGCATTGCTGATTGCCGCTAGTGGAGGAATGGGAGGAGGAAGCCTGACAGCGGGGCTACTACTCGTATTAGCAGCCCTCTTCTACGCTACAAGCGCCAATGTAGTGGGAAACAAACTGCAGGGAATGGCACCGTTGGACATTACGGCTACTTCTTTTATTTTCATCGGTATTCCTTCCCTAATCTATTTGCTCTTTAGCGACTTCCCTACCCAAATCACATCACACCCTGAGGGTTGGAAGGCATTGGGGCTGGTGGTAATCCTATCCATAGTTGGCACCGTCTTTGCCACCCTGTTATTTTTCAGGCTGGTGCAGAATACCGGAGCTGTTTTTGCTTCAACTGTTGCCTATTTGATTCCTGTTGTCGCGGTTGTTTTCGGAGTATTGGACGGGGAGGAATTTAGTTTGTTTTACTTTCTGAGTGCGGTACTTATCCTAACGGGAATTTATCTAAGCAAAGGGCGGTAAACTTTGTTCGGCGCTATTTCTCAATCCAATATTTTCCCACAAAAAATTATGAGATTCAAAAAACAATACGTAACTATGCCTTACGATTAGCAGGTACTATTTTTTTTACTATTAGAACACACAAAAACACAACGGTAAAAGATAGGCAGAGGACATTCGTCTTTAAAAAATTTTGGTAAAATTTTGGACTTGAGTAAAGACTCATATACCAATAATTATATTCACTATTAAAAAAATTTTTTATGAAAAGAATTCACACTCCGCTAATTATCCTGCTGATGGTGTTTGGTGCGCAACTCGCTTTTGCGCAATCCCAACCTGTTAGTGGTACCGTGATCGATCAGAGCACGGGCGACCCTTTGCCAGGGGTGACGGTTTTAGTCAAAGATTCCAGTATCGGAACGATTACCGACGTCAATGGGCAATTTAGTTTGGAAGCACCTTCCAAAGAATCGGTTTTGGTATTCTCCTACCTTGGCTACACGAGTCAAGAAGTGCCGATAGGAGACCAAAAAAACTTTAACATCGCACTGAAAGAAGATGCCATAGGGCTACAGGAAGTCGTTGTCGTTGGTTATGGCTCTCAGAAAAGAGAGAACCTCACCGGTGCCGTTTCAACGGTGGATGTAGCCAAAGCGCTAGAATCAAAACCAATTACAGACATTAGTCGAACGCTAAAAGGTGTTGTACCGGGCGTTACGATTACACATGCCACAGGAA
Source organism: Saprospiraceae bacterium (assembly GCA_027008975.1). Taxonomy (GTDB): domain Bacteria; phylum Bacteroidota; class Bacteroidia; order Chitinophagales; family Saprospiraceae; genus JALVDO01. The sequence continues at coordinate 10,262 of JALVDO010000115.1, forward strand.
AGCTAAATCAGGAGGCTGAAATCAAGTTAAGGGGTTACGGCTCCGTCAATGGTTCCAGTAATCCTCTTATCCTAATCGACGGGGTTGAAGGAAGATTGTCAGATGTCAACCCGGAGTCCATTGCCTCGATTTCCGTACTAAAAGATGCAGCTTCTACTTCCATTTATGGAGTGAGAGCCGCTTTTGGTGTTGTATTGATTACCACCAAACAAGGAAAGAAAGGTAAAACTGTTATCAATTATTCAAATAACTTCTCCTACAGCAATCCTATCTGGGATATCAAACACGCTCCCATGGAATTCCTGATGGATGCCATCCACACCGCAAAAGAAAGGAATAACGGTGGTGCTCCATTTGCTTTCGGAATGGGCGGACAAGACTGGAGAGACAAAAGTATCCAGTGGGAGAAAGACTACGGCTACCTGGGAAGCAGCCTGAAAGATGAGACGATGGTCGAAGGACGTGACTTTGAGGTCATCGACGGTCAATTCTACGGCTATAGAAGCTGGGACGTCTTTGGTCAAATTCTGAATAAAAATGCCTTCGGCGGAACACACAACCTCTCAATTAGTGGAGGTGGTGATAAGCTGAACTACAGCATTTCATTTGCTAACGACTCAAAGGAGGGCTTGTATAAAGTCAATACGGAGACGATGGTCAGAAACACGCTGAATGCTAACTTTTCGGCTAAATTGAATGACTGGGCAACGTTGAACTTCCGCAATATTCTGACAAAAAGAGTTTATGAAGAGCCTTTCAGCTACAGACTGGGGTCAAGACTTGGAGAATTGTTTTACGCACTTAGATGGCCTAACAACTTCCCTTACGGTTTGGCCGACGGAACTTATTTTGGTGCGCCAAAAGGGGCCAGCTTTATCGGACCAATTGGCTTTATCAGAAATGCTAACAGATCCAGAACTGAAAGGGATTACTCAAGACATACGATAGAAACAGTCTTGAACATCCTCAACAATGATGGTCAGAAGTTAGATTTTACCGCTAACTTTTCCTATTCAAAATCAGACAATGAAGTACACCAAAAAGGTGGTTCAGTACCGCTTATCAACTGGTGGAGCAGTGGTCATACTCCTAAGTTTGATCCCTTCTACTACTCAACATCGACATCGAGGAATAAGACGAGTTATGACATTTCAAAAAATAAATTGTATTCCTTCAATGCCTACGCCAACTACTCTAATACGTCATTGTCAGGACATACTATTTCGTTGCTCGCGGGTACCAATATCGAGCAAAATGATTATTCTTTCCTCACCGCAGGAAAACCCTTCTTATTAGATCCTAATATGCCGGAACTTGCAACTGCCATAGGTGATGCGTTTGCCAATAACGCGAAGGAGCGTTGGCGCGTCCTAGGCTTCTTTGCGAGAGCCAATTACAACTACAATGAAAAGTGGTTATTGGAACTCAATGGAAGATTGGACGGTTCATCAAGATTCCCCGCCGGAAATCGCTTTGCATTCTTCCCTTCTGCATCGGTGGGATACCGCCTGTCTGAGGAAGATTTTGCACAAGGATTTTTGGATGCTGCCAAAATCACCAATTTAAAGTTTAGGGCATCTTGGGGTCAGATCGGTTATCAGGACGTAGGGCAATTTGTATTCGTTCCTACGCTCAGCGACAGAAATGCCAACTGGATTACCAACAGTCAATTAGAGAAGACATTTAAAAATCCTAAAGTGGTATCTTCTTCACTCACATGGGAGACTATTGAGTCTCTTGATTTTGGGGTAGATTTGGGGATGTTTAACAATCAGGTAAATGTCATGTTTGACGTTTTCCAAAGAAAGAACAAGGACATGCTCGGTCCCGGCGGACAACTACCAGCTGTACTGGGAGCATCCGTTCCTCAAGTCAACGCAGGAGAAATGACAACCAAGGGATGGGAATTGAGTATCAACTACAACCACCGATTCAGCAAAAACTTTGGTTTTTACATGACGGGGGCTTTATCTGATGCGCAGGCTGAAATCACAAAATGGAACAACGAATCCGGCATTCTTTCCGATTATTATGTAGGAATGAAGTTGGGTGACATTTGGGGATTTGAGACGGACAGATTGCTTCAAGCATCAGACTTCGACAGCAATGGAGAGTTGGTATCGAACATTCCTGTACAAGATCCTAATATGTACTCACCCGGATTCAACATAGGCCCGGGAGATGTTAAATACAAAGATTTGAACGGGGATGGCGTGGTTGACAAAGGTTCTTTTACACTGGATGACCACGGCGATCTGAAAGTAATAGGTAATACGACGCCAAGGTATGAATACAGCATCAGGACAGGAATGGACTTTAAAGGACTCGACTTTAGCATCTTCTTACAAGGTGTTGGCAAACGAGAATACTGGGGTACCGGTAACGTCGCTTTAGCGAACTACCATTATGATGTACTTTATGACTATCAGACGGATTACTGGAGAGAAGACAACACCGACGCTTTTTATCCACGTCCTTTTGCTTCCAACGCAGGCACTTATCTGCCGAACACCAAAAACGTTGGGCGCCTACTCAATGGAGGAAAAATGTTGATGTATGGTAAGAACAACTACGTTCCACAATCCAAGTATCTTCAGAATTTAGCGTATTTGCGTATCAAGGAGATAAGCCTCGGATATACGCTCCCATCGCGCATGACCGAGAAGTATTCCATCGCTAAATTAAGAGTGTACCTCGCTGCATTCAACGTGACGGAGTGGACTAAATCGTTCACACCTGTCGATCCGGAATCGACCATCAATTATTATGGCTCCTTGTCCTTTTACGGTACACAGCTACCTCAATCAAGAAGTTTTTCATTTGGCTTACAATTAACACTATAAAATTATGAAAAAAATAATATATTCATTCATCATATTACTGGCGCTCACCTTTTCCTCCTGTCAGGATTTTCTGGACGTAGCGCCTGAAACTGAGTTCACAAACGACAATTTTTGGAGTAGTGAATCAAATCTGGAGTCGTTTTCATACGGCTTGTACGACGCCTTCGCCGGATATGGTAATGGCGGCTTTTTCGGCGGGGATCATTTCTTCTCCGTCAATAACGATGATGTGATTGCCTTGGATCAAAGGCTTGAACTGGACTTCCCTACTACCGTACCGGCTACACCTGCCGGCACTGACTGGGGCTGGGCAGATATTCGCAAAGCAAATGTCCTTATCAAGGAAACGAGCAATGCCGATCTTGACGAAACCGTCAAAAACAAATATATTGGCATCGGACGGTTCTTCAGAGCACTCCTGTATTGGGAAAAGGTCAAGCGATACGGAGATGTACCGTTTTATTCTGAGCCTGTTGACCCAACGGATGAGAAAGCGCTTTATGCGCAAAGAGACTCAAGGGTGGATGTTGTCAACAAAATTGTTGCAGATCTCGATTTTGCCATTGCCAATCTTAGTGATGAAACAAGCAAGGTAAAGGTAACGAAGTGGACTGCATTGGCATTGAAATCAAGGATTTGTCTCGCCGCTGCGACGACCTTTAAATATCACAATGTATCCGGTGCAGACGTTAATGCCTTACTCAATGCGAGCGTCAGTGCTTCCAATGAGTTAATGAATGCGCATTTCTCACTCCACAGCAATTATGCCGAGCTTTTCAATAGCGAAGACCTCTCCTCTAATTCTGAAATTATATTGATGAAAAAATATAATGAGAATATGAGACACAGTATTCTTAGCTTTATTTTCCACGAGCCTTTCTTTGGTTTCTCCAACTCGGCAGTTTCTTCCTTCCTAATGGCGGATGGCAAACCCATTAGCTACGACGGTAACCCACACCCCGGGTATTCGGAGTGGGTATTCAATACAACAGATACCATCAAGACTTCTCAAAATGCAATAAAAGTCAATATCGGTATTGCGGAAGGCAGGGACGGCAGAATGGCAAGCATTATTGATACCACCCGGTTGGTGGCGCCATTTAGTAAGGGAATCCCGATGTTTTCTCCTATTAAGTATGCCGATTATAGTCTCGTTGAGAATCAACCTACACAGGGTGTTCAGGCTACCTCTGATGCTCCGATTTTCAGACTTGGTGAGGTACTATTAAACTATGCCGAAGCCAAAGCAGAGTTGGGAACAATTACCCAAGAAGATCTCGACAAAAGCATCAATATGCTAAGAGCTAGAGCAGGCGTAGCGCCGCTGATGATGGGCGTTGGTTTTTCTGCTGATGATAGAGACCCCGATGTAGATCCATTACTTTGGGAAATCAGAAGAGAGAGAAGAGTTGAGTTGATGCTGGAGCCTTTCAGAAAATGGGATTTAATCCGTTGGGCAAAAGGGCCTTATTACGACGCAGACAATAGCTTCTACGGCGTAAAGGTAGCTCCAACAGTCGTATTTGACCCGTCTATTCCGGTCACTCAGACAGCAGATGGTCACCTATATGCACAAGATCCCGGCGATAGAAGGACACCTTGGGATGACAGAAAATATCTGGAACCCATTCCCGCCGATCAGCTAACACTAAATCCTAATCTAACTCAAAATCCGGGTTGGTAAAAGGATAATAAAAAGGTAACTACTTACTACCTCCTGTTTTTAGGCAGAAAAGAGCTGGTAATGACGAACTACGTTGTCACTATTTTTAATTTCGTGGATGTTGAAGATAATTTTTTTGAAGTTTCCTGAATACTGACACTGAAAGTCGTCAGTATATGCAGCGCATAATGAAAAAAAATTATCAAAAACAGCCACGCCCGCATGGGGTGCGAAAGCAGCCTTGGCTGGCAAAAATAGTGGGGTGGTAAGTAGTTACATAAAAAGGGCATTATCATCGTGATGATAATGCCCTTTCTTTTGCCATCAATCGTCGGCGTCCTCAGTTATGATTTAAACAATCAATTTCAACAATCTTTCCATTCATACAATAGCTCCCTCCTGAAATTTCATGATACACTACTGAAACACGCTGTCCTACTTGAAAATCCATGTCAAAATCTGATAAGTTAGTTGGCTCTAATCTCATTCCATTATCTAACTCAATATTCAAACCACATCCATACAAATTAGGTAATATTTTCCCATCTTGAAAGCCTGAACACAGTTCATCTTCCCGACAAGAATAACATGTAAGAATCATTATCGAAATCATGACCAATAATACCTTTTTCATATTACTTTTCTAAATTTATCAATATCTACAACCTCATTCTTCATTAATGAATTTTTGGAAAACCCAATGATAAGCAGATTTTGATGAGATTGAAACGAGTAAAATATTTGTATATAGAACTACTTTCAATTTTAATATATTATTTTCATAGTACCAGACATTTTACAAATAGAAATCTTAGATTCGGAAAGCTGTGGGAAACCTCCCTCCCTCCCTCGTTTCCTTCGGGAGGCAGGCAAGCCTCCCGAAGTTATCACCTTGTCGCATATTACGAGG
>JALVDO010000116.1 GCA_027008975.1 Saprospiraceae bacterium
GATTATGTATTTGGCAGAAGATCACTTTAAGAAGGCGGGAGTGAGAGGTAAAACGGATGTGATTTTTGCTGCTCCCGGTGGGGTCATCTTTGGTGTGAAGCCCATCGCTGAAACATTGATGAAGGTCATCGACAGGAAGGATATCAACATTAGGTTTCACCATAAGCTCGTGAAGGTTGATGCCAAGGAGCAAATTGCCTGGTACGAAGTGACCAAAGAGCCTAATCCGGGAGGTTGCGTCGTGATGACAGCCGAAAAAGGGCAGGTTGATACGGATATTCAGTACAACTATAAAGATGTTAAGGTCACTCAAAAGGATGGATTATACGGAATCCATTTTGATATGATGCACCTGGCACCACCACAGCAGGCACCTGATTTTATTAGGAGCTCACCGCTTGCTACTGAGGACGGTTGGGTTGCTGTCAATAAAGAAACGATGCAGCACCTGAAATTTGATAATATTTTTGGTTTGGGCGATGCCTGTCAGCTTCCAACGGCTAAGACCGGAGCTGCCATTAGAAAGCAGGTCCCCGTCGTGGTTGCGAATGTCTTGCAAATGATCAAGAATAATACTCTTACAGGAAAGGCTTATAATGGATATTCTTCTTGCCCATTAGTTACGGGATATGGCAAAATGGTGTTAGCTGAATTTGACTATGATAAGAAGTTTACACCGGATCCAAAGCTGAAGCGAATGCTTATTTCCGATTCATCTAAAGAGCATTGGCGTCTGTGGATGCTGAAGAAATACATCCTGCCTTATTTGTATTGGAATAAGATGATGAAGGGTGTTGAAGTGTAATCAGACTTCTTATTAACAACTTCTATAAAAAGGAAAGCCTCTTTGTTGATTCAAAGGGGCTTTTTGTTGGGTAAGGATAATCCGTATCGCCGGTTAAAACCCGCGATGCCCTGAAGACCGCCGGTATGGACAGCTACAATATTGGCTCCTTTGGGGAAATAGCCATCTTGAATCAATTCCTTCAATCCATAGAACATCTTGCCGGTGTAAAGCGGGTCAAGGGGGATTTGGAAAGCGTCGTAAAACTCCTGCATGAAGGTGATTAAAGCGGGTTGAAACTTAGCGAAACCACCAAAGTGAAAGTTGTTGTTGATTGTCCATGATGCAGTAGAAGAGTGCTGATAAGTCTCCAGGAATAACCGGATTTCCCGCTCCATGAAGTCACCTTTTAATGCCGGGAATCCAATGGCATGGGTCGTTTTGTCAAAGGCTGTAATCAATCCGGCAAAGGTGCCACCCGTTCCACAGGCACTCGTGACGTAAAGGGGCTTTTTATCTTCAACTTGGAGCCTGATCTCTGTACCCAACTCTTGGCATCCTCGCAGTGCCAAAGCATTGGACCCTCCTTCCGGAACAGTATAAAAACTGCCAAATAATTGATGAAGCCACCGGTTGAAGTCCGTCTCTTTTTTCTTCCGGTAATCCTTCCTAGTGACGTAATGGAGACGCATCCCATTTTCTTTGGCACGGCGAAGGGTAGGGTTTAGCGGTAGCGTCTCTTCTCCACGAATGATGCCAATAGTGCGAAAACCAAATAGTTTTCCGGCAGCAGCCGTGGCGGCGATGTGGTTGGAGTAAGCACCTCCAAAAGTCAAAATTGTATGATGTCCTTCTTGCTTTGCAGCAAGTAGGTTGTACTTCATTTTACGCCATTTATTACCTCTGAATTCAGGTGCGTCAGGGAAGGATAGCAAATCGTCTCTCTTGACAAATAATCTTACTGTTTTTTGGGATAACCAATCAGCAGATAGTTCCTGAAGCGGCGTACTTTTAGTGTTGACCAATGTGTCCAGGTGGTTGTCAATAGCAGAATACATCGTCCATTTTTAGTTCTACCAATGTTCCAAATTGTTTGAGATAATCTAAGTCAATCCGGGTTTTATCACCTAAAACAAGGAAAGAAAAATGACGGTTTCTAACGTATTTTTTCTGAAAATCAATAAGGTCTTTTGGTGATGTTTTTTTCATTTTTTCGTAAATGTCCTTTGTTAGGTCACGGTCGAAACCCTTGTCTTTGATGGATAAATAATCCCAAAACAACTGTGATGGAAGGGTGCGGTCACTTTCTATCTTTTTGAGGATGTTGTCCCTGTTTTGGATAATGGAGTTCTCTATTACAGGCATGTCCTCTATAATGGATAACATGGCGGGGATGGCATCTGATATTTTATCCGGTTGCGTTCCCACATAGGCGCTCAGGTAATGCGCCTCGTCTGATTTTTGCGGAGTACTGTAAAAGGCATAAGTCGAATATGCCAGCGCTTTTGATTCTCGAATTTCCTGAAAGACAATGGACGACAAACCATAGCCAAAATATTCATTGTACAAATCGGTCATCAGAAACTCTTCCAGATTAAAGTGGTCGGTACCCTTAGATAATAATAAAATGTCGGCTTGCACAATGGGGAAATCCAAGAAGTAAACCTTGTTTTCCGTGTCTTTTTGAATAAATTGATGAGCGGGAATGACGGTTTTTTTAACGGGGTTGGCATCAATTTTTTCTTCTAAAAATGCTTTTATTTTCGATTGGCTACTCGGTCCATAATAATAGATATGATGGTCGTAATCCATTAGGCTTTTGACCATTTCGGTAACCTTGTTGACGTTTAAAGATTTGAGCTCTTCCTCCGGGAGCCTGAAAGAGTAAGGGGAATCCTTGCCGTATTTGGCGTAGTTAATTAAGGCATGTCGGAGGATGTGTTCCCTGTTTTTTTTATTATTTTCGCGACGAACTAATATATCTGAAACAACATTGTCCAAGGCTTCCCGATTGGGAATGGCATGGCGCAACACATAATCTAATAAGATAATCCCCTGCTCCAAGGAATCATCTAATCCTGTTAAGGAAATATAAGAACGATTATTGTAGCAGCGGGTCTCAAAGCTAACGCCCAATTTAAAGAACTCCTTTTTCAATTCAGAGGAAGAGTACTTAGGAGTATCCAAATACATGAAGTAATCCAACGCTATGCAAAGCAGAGGGTCGTGAAGCTTTCCCATTTCAAAGATGAAATCAACTCTGAAAAGGCTGTTGTTTTCATTTTTTACATAATCGAACTGAAGACCGTTTTTAAGCGTGTCGGTGTGGATACTTTTTTTGTAGTCAACAAATGAGGGCTGAAGCGCTTTCACTTTTTCCGCAAGGAAATTTTTTCCAAATTCAGAAAAGGCATCCCGTTTTAATTCGATATGAGTAATGTCCGGTTTTTCTACTTTGATGACATTGGGGTCTTCTCCTTGCTTTTTATAAATAACACAGTGATTATTTTTAAAATGCTTCTGCATGTAATCAATGATACGCTGCTTGGTCAGTCCTTCCGCAAAAGGGTAGCGGGTCTGGAATCGTTCCCAGGACACATTTGTGATAAACAGGTTGGAGAGTAGTGAGACTCTGTTGCTATTGTGTTCGTAGGCGCGTGTTTCAGAAAGCTCCATGTCTCGCAATACCGCATCAATGAGCCAATCTTCAAATTTTCCTTCTTTTAGTAACTCAATTTGCTCTAGGAGTAATTGCTCTACTTCTTCAAGGCTTTGTCCTTCTTTTGGTACACCATAAAGCCCAAACATGGAATAATCCTCATGAAACCGATTCCATGCCTCGGATTCCAATACAAGCTGTTTCTGATTGAGGTTGATGTCGAGTAGGCCTGCCTGCTGGTTAAAGAGCAGATTGGTAATGACAGAAAGGTATAACTGGTCATCTGTTGCACTTCCCTGCATTCGCCAGCCGATTTCGACATAGGGACTTTCTTTGCCTAACACATCCACTTTGATGGGGTGTGTAATTTCGGGCTGCTCCTCGTAACTGAATGGAGGGATTTCAGAAGGCTGATATTTACCGAAGTGCTTTTCAGCTAACCGAATGGCTTCTGCCACTTCAAAATCACCGGAGAGGACAATCGCCATGTTATTGGAGACGTAATACTTTTTGAAAAATTCCTGAATTTTAGCCATGGATGGATTGCGGAGGTGTTCGGGTTTTCCGATAGTAGTATGCGTCCCATAAGGATGTGAAGGGAAAAGCTTTTCGCATAGTACTTTGTTTACTTTTCGGAAATCTTTGTCCTGTCCGATATTAAATTCTTCATAGACTGTCTCTAGTTCAGTATGGAATAATCGCAGGGATAACATTGTGAATCGCTCCGCTTCTAATTCCATCCATCTGTCGAGTTCATTCGAGGGGATGTCATTAACGTAAACGGTCTGCTCTACCCACGTATAGGCGTTGGTTTTGTCTGCACCAAGAGCTCCGACAAGGCGGTCGTACTCGCTGGGAGCAACCAATTTGGCAGCCTCGAAAGATATGCGGTCAATTTTTTGATAAATTATTCTCCTTTTTTCCTCGTCCTTTGTCTGGCGGTATTCTTCGTACAGGTCGGAAATTTGCTGAAGGAGCACCTTTTCTTTTTCCCAATCGAGCGTGCCGATTTTGGATGTTCCCTTAAATAACATGTGTTCCATGTAATGGGCCAGCCCGGTGGCATCCTCGGGATCGTGTTTGGACCCGGCTCTAAATACTATGTTGGTAAAAACCCTCGGTTCATTTTTATTAATGGACATGAAAAGCCTTAGCCCATTCTTCAACTGATAAGTGTGGAGATTGAAGGGGATTTTGTTATAGGTTCGTATTTTACTTTTATTTTCGTGCACTTCGACCATGCGTGATTTTATATTTTATTTTGGCAACTACTCACAAGTACACTGTTCTTGTCTAAAAATGGACACTTGTGAGTAATTAAATTTTTTGATTTAAGAACAAGGAACGTGAAGAACACCGAATCGAAGATA
>JALVDO010000117.1 GCA_027008975.1 Saprospiraceae bacterium
AAGCAAAAAGCTAGAGAATATCTGGATTTGTCCCTGGCAAGCAATCTCTCAAACCCCGCCCAGAAAGTCGAAGCCTACTATCAACTTGGCAATCTGCTCTACGAAAGTGAAGACTACGTTTTGGCAAAAGAAAATTACGACCAAACCCTCAAAGTGATGTCCAAGACCGACGAGCGATACGAAGAGGTCGCCAAGAAGGTCAAATCCCTCGAAGGCATCGTTAAGAACATTAAATTGATTGCACTCAAAGACAGCCTGCTTCAGATTAGCGAATTGAGCGATGATGAAAAGCTTGCACTTGCGTTAAAAATCAAGAAAGAACAGGAGGAAGCCAAGCGCAAAGCGCTGGAAGAGGAAGCCAAAAGAGCCCTTGCAGGACCAAGCGCCGGTGGAACTGCCCGGAGGAAAAAAACTTCTTTCTTCGCCGACGACCCCAAAGCCGTCAAGAGAGGATTGAGGGATTTCAGACAGCGATGGGGAGACAGAAAACTAGAAGACGATTGGCGTCGCTCCAACAAACAAACTTTCTCACTCGACGGAGAGGATGCCGAGGAGGACGTCGCACAGGAGTTGGATGAAGAGGATGTACTGAAGTTATTGGGCGACATTCCCAAGTCGGATGCCGAAAAAGCAACCTTCAAAATTGAAATTCAAAAAGCCCTGTTCACGCTTGGGAAGCTGTATAGGGAACGAATCCACAATTACGATAAATCCATCTCCTCCCTGACCAAATTACTGGAAGATTACCCTAAGACGTCTTTCAAGTTGGATGCCCTCTATCTGCTATATCTGGATTATCTTGACAAGGAAGATGTCGCAATGCAGAATAAGTACAAAAATATCATTATTCAGGATTACTCCAATTCAGATTATGCAAAAGTACTCTTGGACCCGTCCTATGCTGACAAATTTATCGCAAAAGAGAAACAGGAAGATCTCGAATACGACAGAATTTACGGTTTGTTTGAAGCCAAACAGTTCAACAAAGCAAAATCGCAGGGTGTCGCGGTTCTTTCATCGCTACCCGCAAAGCATCGCCTAAAACCAAAGTATGCCCTGCTTTTGGCGATGTGTAACGGGGCACTTTCCGGCAAGGAAGACTACATCAAAGAATTGCAAAAAGTCGTCGCCACTTACCCCGGCACGCCCGAGCAAAAACGAGCCAAAGAAATGCTCAGATTATTGGGCGTCAAAGGAGCCAAGCTACCCGGAGGTGCAGGTGAGGATGACAGCAGATTCAAGTTCAAAGAAGATGAGCTACACTATGTCATCATCGTTTTCAGAGGGGATGTCAAATTGAGTACGCAGAAAAACAAAGTGTCTGATTTTAATCGAAAATTCTTTAAAAGTGAGCGCATCAGAATGACGAACGTATATCTCGGTAAGAAAAACGATATTCCCATTTTGGTACTTCGCCGCTTCAAAAATTTCAAGAAGGTCATGGCGTACTACAATGCCATTGAAAAGAACAAAGGCGAATTCATCAATAGTGACAAGGTTGATTACACCGTTTATCCTATTTCGCAAAGTAATTACAGAACCATCCTAAAAACGAAATCAATCGATGGATATGATGAGTTTTTTGAAGCGAATTATCTTGATAATTAGACCATGAAATACCTGCTATTTACAATTGGTCTGATAGCGACTTTTGCCGCTTTCGCGCAAAATGGGGAGATACATTACCTCTACCCCAATAGAGACACGACCAATGCGCCCGCCATCTTTGTCAATCTCGCTCCGGCTGAAATAGCCTCCGGCGCAGTAGTGATGATTTGCCCGGGAGGGGGCTATACCATGCTGGCGTACAGCCACGAAGGCAATCGCGTAGCCCAATGGTTCAACGAAAGAGGCGTACACGCCATCATCCTCCGATACAGCCTTGGCAAATTCGACGGCACAGGACACAAACACCCCGATATGCTCAACGACGCCAAAGCCGGATTCCGGATGATTCGCAGTCATGCCAAAGAGTGGGGCATTAATCCCGATATGGTCGGCGTCATGGGTTTTTCAGCCGGCGGACACCTCGCTTCGACCCTCGCCACCCACTTTGACGACGGGCAGGTGGATAAGGACGGCAAGGTCATCATCCCAAGTTGTCTGCCCAACTTCTGCATATTAGGCTACCCCGTCATCACCATGAACGACGAATTTACCCACTGGGGTTCGCGTCGCTTCCTACTGGGACCGACACCCAGGGATGAAGACATACAAAACCTCTCCAACCAGCTACAAGTCAAGCCGCAAACGCCGCCAACATTCATCTTTCATACCAGCGACGACAAGTCCGTCCCCGTCCAAAACAGTATCGAGTATTATCTCGCTCTACGCAAAATGGGCATCCCCGTCGAAATGCACATCTTTGAGCACGGCCCCCACGGAGTAGGACTGGCAGCCTCCGACCCCACACTATCGCAATGGACCGTTTTATTGGAGGATTGGTTGCGGCGGTGGAAGGTGATTGGGGCAGGGGGACGGTGATTGAGTGTTGTGTTTATTTTTGCTTTTGCTTTTTCATCCATTGTTAAACATCATAATTTGTTCTCTGCCGGCTTTTTTGCAATATGATATGCACTCCAAACAATAATAGGTAATCCCATACCTTTCATAAAATCGATTATGTCAATATTGATATTAGCCTTAAAAATAATATTGACAATTGCCAGCCCATTCATTAACAATAATCCAACTGCCAAAAGAATGGATAAATTTTTTTTCGTTTTTTTCATAATTAATTATTTTCCTCAAATTGATTTTGCAGGGTGCTTATTTGGTTTATTATTTCCTCTTTTTTCCTTTGATTTCGCTTTGCCATTAAAGGGAAGTAAAAGAAATTAGCAGCTAATAGATAAACCACTAAAGCACCATAACCAATGATTAAAGTTGTACTATCTTTGGATGCCGTTTCGTATATATAGAATCCGAAACCAATCGCATAGAAAATAAAAAGACCAGTTTGTTGTTTTGTGCTTCCAACACAGGTTTCGTCATTCTTTAATGATGACAAAAATTCATTATTATCCATGAGTTCTATACTGGAAACTTTATGTCCTTTGTTTAACTTTGTATAGATTAGATATATAGTGACCAAAACAAAAATACTTAATCCGACATAAGTTGTCCATAACTGAAAATCGGCAAAAACTAAAAGATAGACGAGTACAGCCAGTAGCATAAAAACTATAAAAAGACCTTTTAATTTTCTATTTCTTTCCTTTTGAGCATACTTTTTTATGATATGGTTGATATTTATATCATTTGCCGAGGATTTAGAATGTTGATTCTTCCATGTCGCTTTTATTTTATCAAATTCTTCCATATTCGTTAAATTTATTTAATATTTTTTGTTTGATCCTATGGGTTTTTACTCTTACATTTGAGTGGGTTAACCCGACAATTTGAGCAATATCCTCTTGTTTAATATCCTCCATTGTAAGCCCTATAATAATTCTATCTAATTCAGGCAAAGTGGAAATAATCTTTCTGAGTATCTGAATTTTATTGTTTTGATTATCCTCCCGCTGAAAATCTTCATCAGGCAGAACTGAATTATTTAGTTTTGACCGCCTTTTGATATTTTCCAGAGAACGCAAACACTTATTTGTCGCTATTCTGTATATCCAGGTTCCGATATTCGCTTCATTCCTAAAGGAATCCAAATGCTGCCAAACAGTAATGAATGTGTCTTGCAAAATATCTTTTGCTTCTTCATTATTATTAGTATATCCAAGGCAAATTCGATAAACTTTGTCCTTGTATTGATTGTATATTTGTGTAAAATCCATTGGCAGCTATTCAATAAAATTTTTTATTTCACCCATATACCAATCAAAATCATCTACCATAAGAAAATGTAATCCTTTTTGTGAGTACTTTATGGTATGAGTTTTCATGGTTTCATATTGTTTACCGATATTTTCCTTTAATGCCGACATAGGCATACTTCCCAATATTAGGGTCGGGCACACGATGGAGCTTATGGATGTTCTCAAATCGGTATTTATGTAGTCACACAACAGATTACTGTAATTAATTCTATCATAGCCGGTAACCCAATCAACAAGTTTTGTTCTCTCTGTTGCATTTAATGTCATCTGGGCATAATTACTCATTTGAAAATTTTTAAATTGCTCTGCTTCCATGGAAGAAAATTTTTCAACAAAAGGTGAACAGTTATTGTTGGGGTTAGAAGCAAAATTTGGATTAGAAAGTGCAGATATAGCTGGATAGGAATCAATGATAATCAATTTTTTTATGTTTCCATTTAATTTTGACGCGACGTTTAAGGCAATTACACCTCCTAAGCTATGCCCTATAATAATTGGTTTTGACATGTCTTTTTTATTCATCCAATTAAGAATTTGACTAGCAATATCATTGATTGTAGTCAGTTGATGGCCTGAATCATTGTAATAGTCAATTGTAAAAACAGTTGCATCAGCCGACAGTGAATCTAAGGTTCTATTCCAAATATCAGTTTTGCAGGCTAATCCGGATACTAAAATTATTTGTTGTTTTCCATTTCCACTTTTATGGATTGTCAAATTGTTTGATTGACAAAATGAATTTGAAATGCTAAAAACTAAAATGAGTGCAAATAAAGAGAATTTCATAAATTTTTCTTTTTTAATGTTTACCCTTTAGATACATCACATTTCAAAATGTTACAACTTAGCTTTGGTTTACAGTATTTTTTAACTTGATTTCCTGCATATCTCACAGATTTACGCAGAATTTATCTGCGGTGATCTTCGAGATTTGCGGGAGAACTCTAAATA
>JALVDO010000118.1 GCA_027008975.1 Saprospiraceae bacterium
AAATGGTCGAACATTTTTTTGCAATTGTGGCTCAATGGATAACGAAAGGTGATTATCAATATCGTAAGCCAGACCGATACCTGCTACAAAGTTGATGCTGGTTTTGTTGTCAATACTCGGAAATTGCATGGTGCGTATAGGGCGTATGTTGAAATTGTGCCGTAACGACCGAACTTGTAATTTTGTTTCAAGCCTGCTCAAAAAATTGAGGGAAACTCCACCGCTTGCAGATACCCGGAAACGACCTATTTTTTTATTGTACTTTACCAATAGTGGGATATTTAAAAAGGATACTTTTTGCTTTAAGGTGACGGCAATGGGGAGCCTTCTGTCACTCAAGGGGTGATTGTCAGGGCGTGCTACCTCAACAGCGGCATCCGATTCGCCAAGAGAACTTGAAATACTGAGGCTATAGGAACTGACGTATTCGTTGTTTTCCTGATGTTCGTTTGCCGGCTCGTGATTAAAAGCCAATCGTCTGTGTTGAACTTGGGCAGCGTTTACCATAGATAAACCCGATAAGATATCCCAATTCCGATTTAGATGGAAGCCACCTTTGATGCCCCAGTTAGCCGCCATTGTAGTCATTTCCTGTCCTCTGAAAGGAAGAGACGAATCGGGGCTGTTGGGGATGACTTTTTTACCGGAATAACTCGGAGCGACAAAGACACCAACAAAAAATCCGGATTGCTCTTTCTTTTCTTCAATTAGGGGCCGTGTCAAATCCAAATCTAATGAATGATCCGGTATGGTTACATTGATGGTCGCCACCGGAGCAACAGCTATCCTATTGACAGGTTCAACTGTCTGGGCAGGTGTGGTTGCATTTTTGTCGGTAATGATGCCGTTGATATCATCTTCAATTACAGCAGAGGGAGCTTGTTGCCCGATGCTTTCGGATAAGTAATTTTTTCTACCTGATGGAGTAAGCGGCGGGGTTGCATCCGGATTGTAGCGCGCGGTGGCATTTGTCTTCTTTTGCAAGAGTTGGTGTTCAGTGCCATTTTCTCTATCTTTCGAAGCATCGCGAACGATTTGTTTTTGTTGTTCTATGACATGGCTAAGGTTGCTGTTTTGGAGATACAAAAACAAACTAATCCCGCCAAAAAGGAATAATAGCATGGCGGCGAGTACTGCGATTAATCGGGGGATGTAAATCAGCTTCGATGGCGACTCTTTGGGTAGTTCTTCTTCGATTTTATCCCAAAGGGAGTCCGCAGGTGTATCCCAGTCACCTGTGGGAGAGGAGTAGTCTCCTCGCTCGAAAGAATTTTTGAAAAAAGACTCCAAGTTGTCATTGTTTTGTAGATTTTCTTCCATCAACTTAATATTTTAGTCTTTAATAATGTGCGAAGCATCTTTTTTGCTTTCGAAAGTTGGGATTTGGAGGTGTTGATATTTATGGACAGCACTTCCGCTATTTCCCGATGGGTGTATCCTTCCAATACGTACAAGTTAAAAACTGTCCGATAGCCCGTTGGAAGTTGTTGAATCATTTTGGTCAATTCCTGCATTCGCGGCATATTGTTGGTCGTGACTTCATCTTCCATGTCGGGAATATCTTTGACTTCGACGAAAGGCTGAATTGATTTATTCTTGCGGATATGTTGCAGGCATACATTTACGACCACTCTTCTCATCCATCCCCCCAGCGGCCCCTTGAAGGAGAATTGCTTCAAATCTCGAAAGATTCTGATAAATCCGTCTTGTAATAAATCCTCTGCTTCTGCTCTGTTTTCTCCAAACCGAAGACAAACACGGAATAGCGGAACCTTGTATTGTTCATACAAAGCCCGTTGAGCATTTCGATTGTTCCGAAGGCATTCCCGAATTAATTCAGCTTCCGTTAGTTCCAAGAAAATAAAATTTTATAATATGTTCCTTTGACCAATGGGTGCATAAAGGGTTTAAAGGGTTGCCTGAGGTTGATTCTTTTTGCAGAAAACAAGTGCAAAGAAATAATTTATAAAAATAAACCACCGTTATTTTGCACAGGGATATTAAAGCCTTATTTTCGCATGATAAAATTCAATTTCGATATACTATGGCGGATGTAAAACACATTGCAATTGCAGGAAATATTGGGGCGGGTAAGACGACGCTCTGTAGCAAACTCGGCAAGCACTTTGGATGGGAAGTACACTTTGAGACAACGGACAACAATCCTTATTTGAGTGATTTTTATCTTGATATGCACCGGTGGTCTTTCAATCTGCAAATATTCTTTCTCAATAACCGGTATCAACAGGTATTGAAGATATTAAAGGGTGATAAAACGGTTATTCAGGATAGGACTATCTATGAAGATGCTTATATCTTTGCTCCCAACTTACATGAAATGGGCTTGATGGCGAGCCGTGACTTTCAGAATTATTTCAGCCTTTTCGAGACGATGTCTTCTCAGATTCAGCCGCCGGATTTGTTGATTTATCTGCGGGCAGATATTCCGACACTCGTCTCTCACATTCAATCGCGAGGGCGTGATTACGAAGGTAATATGAGTCTGGATTACCTGAAAGGGCTTAATGAGCGCTACGAAAATTGGATTGAAACCTACGACAAAGGAAAGTTACTTACCCTAAATGCCAAGGAATTTAACTTTAAGGATAATCCGGAAGATTTGAACAAAATTATTAAAATGGTCGAAAAGGAGTTGGGGTTATAAAACTATCCGTAACTACTTACCACTATTCGGATATGGGCAATAGTCGTTTGACAACACGTCCTGCCTTGTAAAGTAATTCAACATCCGGTAAAAGTACCTGTGAGGAGACCTCTTTATCTTCGTCAATAATTGTTTGAGAAGATGCCTGGTCTGAGCGGTGGTTCATTCTGAAATCATAATTAACATACAGAAAAGAGCAAAGGCTGCCGACGAAGAGTAACGCTAATAAAAAATTTCGGGTTTTCAATTTTGTATAATTTTAGTTATCTATTATTTCATAAAGTCACACCAAATGTACACATTTTTGCCGAAAAGACGACTGTTTTTCGACTAAAATAAGCAGTTTATCCATAAAGTGACTGTTCCATCTGCTATAAAGACACCCTATTATTGAAAAGGTTGCATTATTTTAGGCCTAATTCTCTTAGCCGTTCATCAAGGAATGCTCCGGCAGTCGTGTCGGGATAAGCTTTTGGATGCTGCTTCGTTACACAACTTTCCAGGCAGGTCAAATCCATGTCAGAGCGGGGGTGTAGAAAAAATGGTGTTGAATATCGTGGCTTTTTCAATAATTCCTTGTCTGTTGGGTTTACTACGCGATGGATGGTCGAGCGGAGTTTATTATTGGTCAATCGGGCTAGCATATCTCCAATATTGATGACTATTTCATTGGGCGCGACTTCCACGTCCAGCCATTGTCCGTCCAGTGTTTGTGCCTGAAGTCCGGCGGCATTAGCTCCCATGAGCAGCGTAATTAGGTTAATATCTCCATGAGCTGCAGCCCGAACGGCGCCATCCGGCAATTTGTCCACATCATCCAGCGGGAAGTAATGCAACAGACGCAATACGCTGTTTCCGTTATGGATTTTGTCGTCAAAATAATCTTCGGGTAGATCCAAGTACAAAGCGATAGCGCGAAGCAGGTTACCTCCCGTTCGCTCAAAGGTGCGATAAACTTCAATGCCAACCTCTTTGAATTCGGGCATATTATCCGGCCAAATGTTTTCAGGGTATTCGTCCTTAATGGGGTCGCCATCCTCAACCATCTGTCCGATGTGATAAAACTCCTTTAAATCCGGTACCTTGAAGCCCTTGGCGGTCTCGCGCATGGGACTGATATAGCCACGCTGACCGGAATTTGATAAATCTTCGTATTGTTTTTTTACATCCCTATCCTGCTCAAAAAAGCGTATCGAAATATCAAACAAACGGTCGCGTAATTCGGGTGTGACACCGTGATTTGCAACAATGGCAAAGCCCATATTGGCAAAAGAATCTCCAAATTCTTTGATAAACTTTGCCCTTTTATTTTCGTCTCCGGATACAAAATCATTGTAATCGACGCGGGCGATATGGTTTTTAATACTCATCCTTCTTTATTTTTTAAGCCAGTCTGCAATCTCATAACGCTTTTTGAAAGGAATAAGTGCATCGCGGTGTATCATCGTATAAGTGCCGAGGGGCATCCATCCATTTTCAAACGCATCAATCATATCTTCTGTTTTTTCCTTTTGATCCTCTTCTGATAATTCGCCCCATCTAGATAAGTTCATTTCCTCTCTCGCTTCATTGATATGATGACCAACCATCCACGACATGGGGGCTACATTGGAGTACCAGGGGTAGCGCGTCTCGTAGGAATGACAATCATAACAAGCGGTCTTGAATACTTCCACAACATTGGCAGGAGCCTGTGTCATCGTCAGGAAGTCCTTGGATTTGTCGTAATCGGGTACGGTCTTATCGATTCGATTGATAAATTGGCTGATGACAAAAAGTACTGCTAATCCTATTAAAATTTTCTTCTTCATTGTTCTTTTTTTTATTGATTAAGTTTAATTTAATTGTTCCTTGATTCTTGTTCCTTGTTCCGATCCTCGAGCTGAACGTAGTTTACGGAGAGAAGATCGGGGAGCGCGTTAATGTCTATATTTAGTTGTTGAGCTGTTGAGCTGTTGAGTCTCACTACTCATCACTCACTACTAAGATTCGCTCACTCGCCCATCCACTCAGCCTCTCAGTCTCCCCTTCGTTCAGCCAAACCGCTCCTAAGTTGACACCTTCTTGCCCACAGGCTGCGAAGTTATCACCTTGTCGCTCACATTCTAATTCT
>JALVDO010000119.1 GCA_027008975.1 Saprospiraceae bacterium
TTTATTCGTCAATTTTCATTGTTTTTACCCTTGATTTTGAAGAATCCAACAGAATTCTCCTTGGTTTTCAATGACTTAAATACCTGAACAGTTACGTTTTTTTTGTCATTATTGCTCATAACTTGTGTATATACGTAGGTATAGGGCGAGCAGGTTTGATGGATTATTAAGTCATAATCGCTTCAAATGTCGCCTGATATTGAACCGGTGAGCATAGTAAATTCCTAGAAAGACCAAGAGTGTGGCATTCAGGTAGAGGTGTAGAAGGAAGGAGAAAAGAGCGACAATTAACAGCCCAAATGCCAATAGAAGAAACTCATGTCTGGGTTTTGATTTTTTCAATTCTGCTCGGTTGTTTTCTTTATTAATACCGGCTACGAAAGCATTGAATACTTTGGGGTCAACGTCCTGTATGAGGAAGGCCATAATCGTCGCAATGGATAATGGGATAACGACACTCAAGCCCAGGTGCCAGTCCACCCCAAATAAATAACTCACGAGGATTACCACCCCTATTAAAAGGATGATAAACTTGATAAAGCCATATAGTGATTCCTTTGTAAATCCCGATTCCATAATTATATTATTCTTACTCATTCATTCCACAGGTCTTCAAATAACAGCCAGACTTCATTTTTCCAGGGTTTGGCTACAATTTCTATTTTCTCTTTTTTGACGGGGTGGATGAAGGACATAGAACGGCAATGCAGGAAGATTGACCCATTTTTCAGCCGGTCATTGGAGCCGTATTTCAAGTCGCCCTTAATGGGGCATCCTAGTTTGGATAGCTGCACCCTGATCTGGTGTGGGCGTCCCGTTTTGGGTCTTACTTCTATTAGGAACTGCTGTCCAAGTCCTGCCAGAAAGTTGTAATCCAAAATGGCTTCTTTTGCACCTTTATTTCTATTGCTAGGCTGGTCATAAGCCTTGACGATATTTCTGCTCCTATCCTTCAATATGTAATGCCGGAGTGTACCCGATAATGGATTGGGTCTTTGTCCTGCGATAGCCCAGTAAACCTTTTCGATGGCGCGATTGCGCATCAATTCGTTCATTCGGGACAAAGCCTTGCTCGTTCGCGCAAAAATCACAACACCACTAACGGGTCTGTCGAGCCGGTGGATGGTTCCCAAAAAGACGTCGCCCGGCTTTCCATAGCGTTGTTTTATGTACATCTTCACCCAGTCCGCTAGTGTTGCATCACCGGTTTCATCTGCTTGTACCAGCCAACCTGCCGGCTTATTGACGGCGATTAGGTGGTTATCTTCGTATATGACTATCGGTGTGTGCATTTTGCTTATTTGACTTGAAATGCAAAAATAGGATTTTTTGACTTACATTTGCAGAAAAGCACTTTTAAAATGGAGTTATCTATTGGTTTTTCGCCCTGTCCGAACGACACCTTTATCTTTGATGCGATGGTACATGGCAAAATTGACACACTTGGTTTGAGCTTTAGAGTGGTGATGGCAGACGTGGAAGAACTCAATCGCCTGGCTTTTAATGCCGATTTGGATATTACAAAATTGAGTTATCACGCGATGGGACATCTTTTAGATACCTATGATTTATTGAATGCCGGTAGCGCTTTGGGGCGCAATTGCGGTCCTTTGCTTATCGCAAAAAAGGGTTTTGATATCTCGACTATCAATCAGGCAAAAATTGCCATCCCCGGACGTTATACGACGGCTAATTTTCTTTTGGGAATGGCATTTCCCGACGCAAAAGACAGAAAGGAAATGCTCTTTTCAGATATTGAGTATGCCGTATTGAATGACGAAGTGGATGTTGGGCTGATTATCCACGAAAACAGGTTTACCTATCAGGATAAAGGGTTGGTGAAGCTAATCGACCTTGGGGAGTATTGGGAGGATAAGACAGGACTACCCATCCCGCTCGGAGGTATTGCCATTAAAAAGAATATAAAACAAGAAGTAAAACAAAAAATTGACGATGTTCTTAGGCGAAGTATAGAGTACGCCTTTTTGCATCCTAAAGAGTCCCTGCCTTTTATCAAAGAAAATGCCCAGGAGATGGATGAGGCAGTAATGTATTCTCACATCAATCTCTATGTTAATGACTACTCTCTGGATTTAGGCGAGGAGGGACGGAAAGCAGTTGATTTGTTATTTGCCAATGTGAAGTGAAAGAGGGGTAAGCGAAACTAACAAAAAAGTTATGGCAATCGCATAGAAAAATAAGATCCAAAAATTCCCGCTAAGCTCGCAAAGGATTCGCTAAGTTTCGCCAAGGTTTGTGTTTTTAGGATTAAAAAAACAAGTAACTACTTACGAGTAGTGCACCATTTTTGTCATAGAAACGCCTTTTTTGATTTAAGAACAAGGAACACCGATTAACGATTTCAGATTTACTAATTCGTTTTCCAAATCAAACTTCGTTTTGTTTAAAACTTCTAAAATCTTTAATCGTTAATCTATGTTCGGTGTTCAATTTCTTCTTGCTCATTATCATTTCGGTATTTCTCAATTTTTGATTTAAGTCAAGAGGTGGTAAGTATTTACGAATTTGCTAGATAAGTGCTTGATTTAGCATCTGGATTTTTTAAGCGATTGCTATGACAAAAAAGTGAAAAGAGTAGGATAATTATAAAAAATGTACGAATTTTGATGAAAAATAAACACCGGCATGGATTTTGAAAGGATAAGACCAACAAATGCGCCCTTACGATTACTGGAAGTTGTCATCGCCTATGTCTTGATTATCCTTGCTCATGGTTATATCTACGGGCATCGGGATATGATTGAAATCACCCCTTATGTAAAATATCTGCTACACCCCGAGCTCTACCCCAATGATTTTTTTATCCAACACCTCACAGAAAGATACCCGAATGAGCGGTATGCCTTTGTCCACTTGCTCGAAATGCTTGGCGAGCCACGCCCTTGGGTATATTGGATCCTTCACCTGTTGTTCAGCTTTCTGTTGATTTCGGGTTTTTTGAACCTTGCAGAGCTGTTCATCAAGGAGAAAAAGTTGGTTTATTTCGCTACTTTTTTAGCATTTATAGCCCTATATCCTACTAATTTGGGTGGGAATGATTTATATAATAATATGTTGACACCCGGCTTTGTAGCGAGCTCGATTGGGATATGGAGTTTGTACTATTTGGTTCGGGCTTATGACCACAGATCCATTTTGTTATTGATTCCGGTTACGTTTATCCATCCCCTTGTCGGGATACAATTGTTTATCATTTATGCCGGTATTTTTGCCGTCAGGCTAATCACTAAACAGTTTTTCAGAAAGTCAAAATCTCTTATAGTAAGCCTGCTGGCATATATACTTACCGCCGGTGTATGGATGTACTGGTTATTCCAGACCTTTACCAAAGGACAGACGACGGATGCCTCCTTTTTTGATATTATCCAGTTTCGGTTGGCGCATCATTTTATTCCGAGTGCTTTTGGTTGGAAAAATTATGCCTTACTCATACCTATGTTTCTGATTGGTTGGCACCTGAATCTAAAGAGGAATGCCCGATTGTTTTGGTTTTTTAATATCAGTATGCTTGGGATGATTATTTACGCCATTGGCGTGGAGGGTTTTCACTCATCATTTTTTATTTCGACCCAGTGGTTTAAAACGACTATCTGGCTGAAAATACTCTCAAGTATTGCCATCGTATTTGTAGGTAATCAGGTCGTAATGAGGTGGTTTAAAAAATGGAAATCAGGACTTGTCACAGCGGGATTGGTTATCATTGGTTTTTTTGGTGTTTTTTTGGGTGTGAAGTTTAATGAGCGGCATGCCACCACAAGGGATTTTCCCTGGAAGGATATTTATAATGACGCGCAGAGGATTGCCTTACAGGCTAAGGCGCTGACTCCTGTTGATGCCTCTTTTCTAACTCCTCCAAATTATACCTACCTCAAGCATTTTGGCGAAAGGAGCACCTATGTTGATTACAAAGCCATTGTCCATCATAAAAGTGCCATGAAAGCGTGGTATCAGCGGGTGAAGGACATCTATCAATTCAAGGGTACGGAAAAAAACTCCCTTGAGCGGTTGAATAATGCTAATCTACCGATAAATGCCGCGGCTATTCAAAAATTCAAATCGCTTGGCATCACACATCTGATTACAAAAGAGGAGATTCCAGGTGGCAATCTGCTCGCTCGGGAAGGTGATTTTTATTTATATGGCCTATGACATACAAGCTTTAACAAAAGCGACAAAGAGCGGATGCGGATTCTCCACGGTACTTTTTAGTTCGGGATGGAACTGAACGCCCACAAACCAGGGGTGATTGTCCAATTCGATAATTTCCACCAAATCATTTTCCGGATTGACACCGGTTATTTTCATGCCGGCTTTCGTCAGGTCGTCCCGATAAATATTGTTAAATTCGTAACGATGGCGATGGCGTTCCAAAATATGCTTGCTCTTATAAGCCCGATAGGCATTTGATGGGGTTGTCAATTGACAATCGTAAGCACCAAGGCGCATCGTACCACCTTTTTGGGTGATTTTCTTTTGATGTTCCATCAAGTCGATTACAGGGTGGGTGGTATTCCAGGGGAACTCGGTTGAGGCAGCGTCTTTCCAGCCCAAGACATTTCTCGCGTATTCAATCACTGCGCACTGCATACCGAGACAGATCCCAAAGAAGGGGATGTTGTTTTCGCGTAGGTATTCAATGGTTTTAATCTTGCCTTCGATACCCCGTTCTCCAAAACCCGGAGCGACCAAAACGCCATCAAAGTTTTTTAATTTAATAGCCACATTT
>JALVDO010000120.1 GCA_027008975.1 Saprospiraceae bacterium
TGCGATTGTTGCGTTCGTCACGTTCGTCACGTTCGTTACGTTCATCACGTTCGTTACGTTCGTTACGTTCATCACGTTCGTTACGATTCCCCCGGTTTAGCTGATTTATGTTTCTCGCTAAGACGCCAAAAGCTTCTTTCCCCTGCAAGCCTTATTTCAAGCAGCATAAAGCCGTTTTCTTTTCATCTCGAGGATTAAAGACGCTAAGAGGCCCGTATTCAAGCGTGGTTGGGTTGCGATTGTTGCGTTCGTCACGCGTCACGTTCGTCACGTTCGTTACGTTCATCACGCCAAAACCAACGATACACGATACACGATAAACGATAAACAATACACAATACACGATAAACCGCTTCCCCCGATTTACCCGATTCCACCGCTTTCGCCGATTCAACCGCTTCCACCCTCCATCGTCAGAATCACGGATTACACGGATTTTGGGACTGCACGGATTTTTTAGTTGAAAGAATATCGAATATCGATTAACGATTTTTGATTTTTGATTTGAACCCAGCGAAAGGATCGGGGAGCCTGCCTATCGGCGCCTCGGCAGCAGGCAGATTCATTATTTGATATTCAGTAAACATCCTTTTAGCGCCCGATAGCGGGGGTAGGAAAAGGTTGTGTTTTCCAGGTTAAACTGCTGCTCTAAAATTGGGAGCAACCGCACAGGTTATTCCACTCTCATCCATATTTGGCTTCAAATTTAGCCTTGTACTTAGCCAGTTGCTTCAAGCCTTGTTTAACCTGCCTTGGATTATTAGGTTTCAATTCGTAAATAGTACGAGTATTGAAATCTACAAAATCTGGAACAATTCCCGGTATTTTTTTACATTCCTTATACATTTTGTTAGCGGGATTATGTAAACCCGCTTTATTTATATGCCTTATGTACCTCCCCGCCTTTCCTCAAACTGGATTTTGTATATGGAGGGGTTGCCTTAACAACATCATCTCTACCTGGCTTTATACATCGGGGGCCAAACCAGATTTACTCATCAAATAAAACGCCATTTATCTCTAAAAGCACGGTAGTAAAATCTAATTCTAAAATAGCGTAAGTGCCAACTCCTTTAGAGCTAACTCCTTTAGAGTAATAAAACGAAATTTCCACTCTGCAAAAATTTCTTTCCTCACCATATTTTACATCCAGACTATCAATTCCAGCTGACTCGAGTTTGGCTTCAAGATTGAGAGGACAAACTACCCTTGTTACACCTCCAAAAACAATCTTATGCGAATCATAATCACCAAGAGAATCATTATAAACATCAATATATAATATAACTTGGGCATTTTCCCAAGCAAAGTCAAAGCAGATGCCCTCAAAAGGTGCATCATGATACTCAATTTTAGAGAAATCTATCATACGGTATATATTAACAAAAGCTTGCTGCACATGAAAGACCTGCAATATAACCACGTTTCTCCACCTCCTCAAAACACTTCTCTGATTGCTGCTCATTGCTCTGAGCATGTTCTCGCCCGTACTCGCTTTCGAGACGGCGCGGGGCAAATTTAAGAAATTTGGGTGATTTCCTGGTACGGATTTCGTTGATTCTGCCGATTCTATTGGCAAACGGCTGTCCTTCTTTTGAATATCGAACCTGCCTGCTGCAGGCAGGTGCCGATTAACGATTTTTGATTTTTGATTTGTACCTAACGAAAGGAGCACTCAGAGATTAGCTGTATGTCCCTTTCAAAACCCAACGCCCTTCGGCTCCGCTCAGGGCATCGCCTTTGCATTTTTCGCGGGAGGCCGGTTCTCCCCGCTTTAGGCCTGCCTGCTGCCGAGACACCGGAGTTCGGCGCTGCTCACTCACCGGCAGGCAGGGAGTTAGAGGGGCGAGGCGGCAGGAAAAATGCAAGGGATTCGTAGAACCAAACATCCCACATACACCAATTCCTCCGCCCACCGATTTCTCTGCTGCCTTTTTCATTATCGTAGAGACGCAATGCATTGCGTCTCTACGATGATGAAAAGGATGACCCGATTTCGCCAATGAAACACAACCCAAAAAATCCGTAAAATCCGGCAATCTGTGTAATCTGTGATTCTGACAAAAAGTTAGAAAAGGAAGGCCTGTGTTATTCGGCATTTGGCCTTTTCTCGCCCGACAGCAGGAGGGATAAGAATGTAAAGATGGTTGATGTTTTCAGCTTAAACTGTTGTTTGAAAATTAGAGGCAAGCTCTGCCATCCATCTTTTAGACTTCCCATGCAGATAAGACATCAACAGGACTAGGCAATCGTCCTTCCAACCATTCTTTTGCCAAAGATGGAGTGAAAGACACATCAGTATTCTCAATAATCCAAGATAAAAACTCCGCTGGCCCACCATTCAAATATGGAGGTGGGGATACAGGATAGAAAAGTGTAGGCAATCTTTCTTCTGTTGAAATATAATTTAGTACATGCCCAAATTCCTGAACAACAGACCATGCAAGAGGATGCTCAATATCTATAGCCAACTTCACCCACCAAAATTCATCCTCAGTTCCAAAATTCAAAACCCGTACTCCAGGCACTTTTTCTAAAAAATCAACTAAAGGTTTTAATTGTTGAGCATTCATTCGCTTAATTTTCAATATAATCTTTCCAGCGTCCTTGGTCCCACTCATTCTCCCAGTGTTTTCTTCTCTGCTTTGCAGCTTCCTTCCTATCAATTTTTGACTTCCCTTTTGATGGATGGTTCCTTTTATAGTTTCCTCTTCCTCTATGGTCTCTTCTTACCATCTCATCAATAGGACCATCCATAGTTTGATTTCGGTGATGCAGTTCTACAGGTGCTCCATCTTCTCCTATAGGTGCATTCCCTCTTTTTGACGGAGGTTTAAGTATTTTATCCTTCGGAAGTCTTCTTCCACCTTGTAAAGTATCCCCACCCTTCTCCGCTAACTTCAGCCCATCATCCAGTACTTTGCTTTCAAGTTCGCCTACTTCGACTGCACCTTTGCGCAGGGCCCCGCTAAAAATCTTAGCAGCGCCATATCCGCCTATAAAGCCCAAGGCGCCGGATACGGCTACTTCTGACCAGCTAAATTTATCCTGATAGCCTCCTGTGCATCAAAGCCTTGGTACGTGCTGTAACTGCCCTCGCTAATGGGCTATTATCCTGAGCCCTGCAAGACACTCAAAAAGCATTTCTTTACCCGTACCCGCTTTCGAGACGGCGCGGGGCAAATTTAATACATTGTAGGCAATTTCCAAACCTTTTCCGCTATCGGAAATGATGTTTCCGGCAGCGTCGTGGCCGTAGCTGCTCACAGCGCTTGACTTGCCAAAGCCAAGAGGCTGCGCAAGAGGGTCTGTAACGCCATCGCTGACTGTGCCGAGAACGCTGGGCTCGGTGGGATAGCTGTAGGTTAGATCATCTGTACAAGCATAGACAGGATTGCATTAGGATTAAAGGTATGCTCACCCTGCAATCCTTACCCACTTCTTATGACAATGGTTCATTAAGTTTTGAGATGGCAATATGCCCAGAGTTGAGCTAATATCCAATGCATCTTTTATTTTTTTTCAACTCAGGCTTGATTTCAAAGTTGCATAAAATAAATGACACCATCTGACAATTGAACCTTCCTTAAAACCCGCGGAAATCCGCCGCACCCGCGAAAATCCGAGCCTGTCTGCTGCAGGCAGGTTCTATTACGGCATTGTTGCCTACCGTCAATAGGGACATGGTAGAACGCGGATGACGCGGATTGTGCGGGTTTTCGCGGGTTTAAGCTGGTTTAACTTGATAGCTTGGTTTCTGATGGAGACAGGTGGCCAAAAACTTAATGAACCATTGTTATGAAATAAACCGGCTTTAACGAACGCTAACAAAAACACAAAAAATACTAACTCAATGATATTCCAAGGTCCGATTCTAACTGTTCACTCAATTCTTCTACAAATGAATTTAATTTTTCAAGGACTCTGCTTTTATCTAAAACAACGTCACATTCAAATCGCTCCCAAACAGATTTGATAATAAAGCCACATCCATTATTTTTAAAACTCAAAATTGGAGCTTCATCACTATCCATACTTTCATAGACAAAATCACTATTATTATCATTTTGAGTTTCTTTGAACCACCTTTTTAAGACACTTGCAAATTCTGCCAGCAAAAAGCCAGATTCCTCTAAATATAACTCATCAAGTATATAAATTCGAAATACACCTTCGACATATGCTTGAGAATATGTTTTCCAATCTTTAGCAGGCATCGAATTCAGTTCATATTCGATCTTCATTGTTGCTTCATTTAATTGGGAATGCATTAATAACCTTACCATCAAAACCTACTATGACACGCACCGAAGTTTGACCACGAGTACCAATAACCTTTCCCAAATTAGTCTGAACTCGAAATGTATTTGAAAGGTTCGGATTGGGCAAGAACAGTGCATTAGGTGCTCTCAACCCTTCTTGGACAATTCTTCTTGCCTCTCCAATATCTGAAGTATTGAATTTAGCAAAACGCCCCGCTCCCATATCCAAATGTTTAGATTTAATAAATATTGACTCCACATCACCGGCTGCATTAAAGGCTGCTTCAGATGCCTTCTCTATAGCACTCCCACTCTTCTCTATAGCCGCTCCACTCTTCAATGCAGAAAGTCCTCCACCAATAACTGTCCCCATCACCGTAGTAAATCCGTCAAGGTGGGCCATCTGAGCCTCTGAGGAGCCCTTTATAACACCCTGCCCATCCAAAGTCGGCAAATAATCACCTCGACCATAAAAAGGAC
>JALVDO010000121.1 GCA_027008975.1 Saprospiraceae bacterium
GTATTCAAATCTGCAGCACTGACCACCTGCGACTTAGGCAGATTTCGGCTGGATAGATATACCTCTTTATTGTAATCGGGCGTCACGAAGAGTGTCTTCTCATCAGCCACCTTCAAGCTAGAAAGTACATTGAGGAAATCCTTTGTTTTTGGTGCGTCGAAAGACAAATCCTCCACAACCAAAATATTTCCATCATTAGCCTTAGCACTTAAGACAGACTTACGCGCCAGACTTTTAACTTTTTTGTTCAAGCCTACTTTGTAGGTACGCGGGCGGGGTCCGAAAATGCGACCACCTCCTCTAAAGAGAGGGCTTTTGATGCTACCTGCTCTGGCAGTACCGGTACCTTTTTGGCGCTTAATTTTACGAGTAGAGCCAGCTACTTCCCCACGCTCTTTTGCCTTGTGTGTACCTTGTCGTTGGTTAGCAAGATATTGCTTAACGGCGAGGTATACAACATGTTCGTTCGGTTCAACGCCGAATATTTCTTTTGGTAAATTGACACTTCGTCCGGTGCTATTACCTTTTGAATCAAGTACTTCGAGTTTCATACTTAAATTATTTTTCAAGAATTACATAAGCCCCTTTATGGCCGGGAACAGCTCCTTTGACCAAGATTAAATTTTGCTCGGGAAATATTTTCATTACTTCCAAATTTTGAATCTTGACGCGAGTACCTCCATCTCTACCAGCCATTCGCATTCCTTTGAATACTTTTGCAGGATAGGAAGCAGCTCCAATCGATCCGGGAGCACGTTGTCTATTGTGCTGACCGTGTGTGGCATCGTTAACACCACCAAATCCATGTCTTTTTACAACTCCTTGGAATCCCTTTCCCTTTGAAGTGCCGATGGCGTTAATGATATCGCCTTCCTCGAATACCTCATCGACTTTTATTTCTTCACCGACAGATTTCTCAACGATGTCAAAATCTCGGAATTCCACCACTTTTCGTTTAGGAGTGGTCTTTGCTTTTTTAAAGTGCCCT
Source organism: Saprospiraceae bacterium (assembly GCA_027008975.1). GTDB lineage: Bacteria > Bacteroidota > Bacteroidia > Chitinophagales > Saprospiraceae > JALVDO01. The sequence continues at coordinate 989 of JALVDO010000121.1, forward strand.
TGCATGGCACGGCTTGTATTTTTTTCTTTGGCGTCAACAAAGCCCAACTGAATAGCATCGTAATTATCGGATTCCTGTGTTTTCACTTGAGTGACAACACAAGGTCCCATTTCGATTACTGTGCAGGCGATATTGCGACCGTCTTCCTCGAAGATACTGGTCATACCAATTTTCTTGCCGATTAATCCGTTCATCAGATTTATTTTTTTAGATGACGTCTATGACTTCACTTAGTTATCCGCCACTGCCAGTGGTGGCAGGCAAAAACAAAGTGAGCTAATAGCTAATAAAAAACTTGAACTAAATTGTCAGTCCAATTTGACGGTACTGACGCGGAAAGTCCGTCGTCAGATCATAAAAAACTTACGTCAATTTCACTTGAATATCCACACCACTTGGCAACTCCAGTTTTGACAATGCGTCAACTGTTTTTGCGGTGGGTGTATAAATTTCAATTAAGCGCTTGTGGGTACGCAATTGGAACTGCTCACGAGATTTCTTATTTACGTGCGGAGAACGTAGCACAGTAAAGATTTGCTTCTCAGTGGGCAGCGGAATCGGACCCGTCACAACAGCACCGCTGTTACGCACCGTTTTTACAATCTTTTCAGTGGACTTATCCACTAAATTGTGGTCGTAAGAACGGAGTTTAATCCTGATTTTCTGATTCATGCCTTTCTAAAGATTAAATTATATTTATATTGTAAAAGCAGTGCCTTCGCGAAGACGACACTGCTTTATATTCGTTACTATACGGTGACTTCACCTCTTGCTTTCTCAATGACTTCTTTGGCGATGTTATTCGGCGCAGGTGCGTAGTGAGAGAACTCCATTGTGGAACTTGCCCGACCGGAAGTAATAGTACGCAAATCCGTCACATAGCCAAACATCTCTGCCAATGGTACATCTGCCTGGATAGATACGGCACCGCCGTTTCTTGGCTCCTGTCCTTTAGGCAAACCACGACGACGGTTCAGGTCTCCAATCACAGTACCGACGAACTCTTCCGGCGTTACTATCTCCAATTTCATAATCGGCTCTAGCAACTGTGGCTTTGTCTTGGGCGCCGCGGCTTTGAATCCCTCCTTGGCACAAAGCTCGAAGGCTATTGGCTTGGAATCGACCGGGTGCATCGAACCATCGAATACGCGCACTTTCATGCTATCGAGATTATATCCGGCGAGGATACCATTCTTCATCATGGCAGTAAATCCGTCGCGGATAGGTTTTTGATAGTTCTTATCAATGGCACCACCAACGATGTCCCATTCAAATTGCAACTTGACCTTTCCAGTTTTGAAATCATCAGACTCCAAAAACTCTTCGTCGGCAGGTCCCAACTCAAATTGCATATCGGCGAACAAACCACTACCACCAGACTGCTTCTTCAAGCGTTCTCTGTGTTCTACGGTCTGTGTTAATGCCTCTTTATAACTTACCTGTGGTTGTCCCTGATTACATTCCACCTTAAACTCTCGTTTCAGGCGGTCAATAATAATTTCAAGGTGCAACTCACCCATTCCGCTAATGACGGTCTGGTTGGTATCTTCATCATACTTTACCTGAAAAGTTGGGTCTTCCTCTGCCAATTTTGACAAACCGATTCCCAATTTGTCCAAATCCTTCTGAGACTTAGGCTCAATGGCGATTCCGATAACAGGGTCAGGGAAGGAGATGCTTTCCAAAATGATTGGATGAGCCGGGTCACAGAGGGTGTCTCCCGTTCTCAAATCTTTTATACCTACCGCCGCTGCAATATCTCCTGCTTCTACCTTATCAATCGGATTTTGCTTATTGGAGTGCATTTGGTAAAGACGTGAAATTCGTTCTTTCTTGCCTGAACGTGAATTATAGGTATAAGATCCCGACTCCAACGTACCTGAATAAGCACGGAAGAAAATCAAACGCCCTACGAAAGGATCTGTTGCAATCTTAAATGCCAAAGCTGAAAATGGCTCTTTCGGGTCGGGCTTACGGAATTCGGGTTCCTCTGTATCGGGATTGATGCCTTCGATGGCATCTACATCAACAGGAGAAGGAAGGAATGCACATACGGCATCCAAAACCGCTTGAACTCCTTTATTCTTGAATGCTGATCCACACATCATCGGTGTAATACTCATATCGAGCACAGCCGCACGGATAGCTGTTCTTATTTCGTCTTCGGAGATTGATTCCGGGTCTTCGAAATACTTTTCGAGCAGGTTCTCATCGTAGTCGGCCACCGCCTCCAACAATTTACCTCTGTATTCCTCAACGGTATCAACTAAATCCTCGGGAATTGGAATTTCCTTATAGGTCATCCCCTTATCCTCGTCATTCCAGATGATTGCTTTATTCGTAATCAAATCTACAACACCACGGAATGTTTCTTCTGCTCCAATCGGTACCTGTAACGGGATTGCATTGGCACCCAATTTCTCTCTAACGTCATTTACAACGTTAAAAAAGTCAGCACCAGAACGGTCCATTTTATTCACGAAACCAATTCTAGGTACTTTGTATCTATCTGCCTGACGCCAAACTGTTTCGGATTGTGGCTCCACACCGGATACTGCACAGAACAACGCTACCGTACCATCCAATACACGCAAAGAACGCTCCACCTCAACGGTAAAATCCACGTGGCCGGGAGTATCGATGATATTAATGGCGTACTCCTTGTCTGCCCACTTCCATGAAGTCTTTGTCGCAGCGGAAGTAATGGTAATACCTCGCTCCTGCTCTTGCTCCATCCAATCCATGGTCGCAGCACCATCGTGTACCTCGCCAATCTTATGGCTCAATCCTGTATAATACAGAATACGCTCAGTAGTTGTCGTTTTACCGGCATCAATGTGAGCCGCGATTCCAATATTTCTGGTAAATTTTAAATCTGCCATTATAGTATTCCCGCAATCAGGATTTTAATTTTATTATAAATAATGTTATCTTTGTTTTTTACAACTACTTACAAGCACACCATTTTCGACTAAAAACGGACACCCGTAAGTAATTATCTTTTTTGATATTATACTCTAAAGTGTGCAAATGCTCTGTTGGATTCAGCCATCTTGTGGGTATCTTCTTTACGCTTCACTGCTGCTCCTTCATTTTTGCTGGCTGCTATAATCTCCGCAGCTAATTTCTCAGCAAATCCTCGACCACTGCGCTGGCGAGCGAATCTAATCATCCACTTCATTCCAATGGACAACTTTCGCTTAGCGCGAATTTCTGTTGGAATTTGGAAAGTTGCCCCTCCAATTCTACGACTCCTTACCTCAACCTGTGGAATGACGTTGTTCAACGCTTTTTTCCAAATAGCGTGTTCATCGCCTTCTGTCTTTTGCTTTACGATGTCCATTGCATCGTAAAACAACTGGTAAGCAACACCTTTCTTGCCGTTCAGCATAATGTTGTTGACAAAACTTGTCACCATTGGATCTCCGTACCTTGGATCCGGAGCAATTACTCTAACTTTAGGTTTTCTTTTTCTCATCTTTCTATCTTAGCGGTTTCTGTAACGAAACATAATTAAATATTACTTCTTAGGTCGTTTTGTACCGTACTTAGAGCGGCTTTGACGTCTATCTTCTACTCCTCCCGTATCCAAAGCCCCACGTACAATGGTATATCGAACACCGGGCAAGTCTTTCACACGACCACCTCGAATCAACACAATTGAGTGCTCTTGGAGCGTGTGCCCCTCGCCCGGAATATAGGCAATCACCTCCACTCCATTAGTCAAGCGAACCT
>JALVDO010000122.1 GCA_027008975.1 Saprospiraceae bacterium
CCTTTGCCAACATCTAAGTCAACTGGTTTTCTAGCCACAAACTTTTTCATTTTTTACGATTAAATTCCGTTTTTTTACTGTTCCGTCAATCAGGTTGAGGTGGGTCAGTAATAAACTTTCGGATACAATTATCTGTGTGATACTAATCGAGCAGACGATGTTGTTTCTATTCATTACAATGTCGAAATAAGGATTACCCTCGCCCCCATTTCGATGGAAATCGAGGATGGAAGCTGCCGAGAAGTCCCCCTTTCGCCCCCAATCATCAAACCAGCTACGGCGTTTTTGCTGCATTGCTGCATCGTAGAGAGTCGCCGATGACCAAATATGCCGATTATTGGTGTCTAACTGCCGGAAGGTCATCTCTTCTCCCATCCAGCGCAGTTCCCAGAGTTCGCCCTTATCCATCATCAAAAAAGTAAAGGGCTCCATGCCGGCAAAGTCATAATGGGAGACGAAGTCATTGATACCCGCATAATCGAAAAACGATAAAACCATTAGCCCACGGCTGCGCTTATAGGGTGGTGTGCGTTCATGCTTTTCGTATGCGCCATTGAGCAGGCAGACGACTTGCCCCAGGGACGATGCCGCTATCCAGCTACCTCCTGCACCCTCGTCTTTGGGATAAGTGATGAGCATTCCATTCCTTTCTTCCTGACAAAGCAACTCTGCCGCCCGGGCGGGAGCCTCATCTCTATTGGACGTCAGAATGAATCCTTTATCCTGTGGTATGTATGTTACGGTACACATTTTTATTTTTGTTATTTTGTTTTGTGGTAACTACTTACGAGTACTATACCATTCTTGTTCTATAAATGCCTTTTTTGATTTAAGAACAAGGAACATCCCATACGGGCAGTTGATTAACGATTTCAGATTTATTACTCGTTTTCCAAATCAAACTTCGTTTTGTTTAAAACTTCTAAAATCGTTAATCCTTGTTCGGTGTTCGATATTCAATTTCTTGTTTATTATACTTCAGCCATTCCTCATTTTTCGATTTAATTCATGAGATGGTAAGTATTTACTCAAAAACAACCATCACTTCATCAAGTGATTTTCGTGTCAAATCAGGCACTTTAGCTCCCGCTTTGGGATAACCTACGGGCAATAATAAAAAAGGTTTTTCATTTTCAGGCCTTTTTAGGATCTTTTGTAAAAAACTCATGGGGCTGGGGGTGTGCGTCAGGGTGACCAGCCCGGCCTGATGTATTGCGGTTATCAAAAAACCCGTTGCCAAACCAACAGATTCATTAACGTAATAGTTTTTGCGCCTTTCGCCATCGACGAGGTCATAGGACTTTTTGAACACGACAATCAGATAGGGGACGGTCTCGATAAACGGCTTGTGCCAATCGGTACCAAAGACGGAGAGGTCATTGAGCCACTCTTCCGTCATTCGTCCGTTGTAGCTAAGGTATTCTTCTTTTTCGGCAGCAGCGCGGATTTCTTTTTTTAGCTGAGGACTGCTCACTACACAAAACGTCCAGGGTTGTTTGTGAGCACCGGAGGGCGCGGTGGATGCAGTACGTATAATGTTTTCGATTACTTTCATGGGCACTTCCTTATCGGAAAATTCTCTTAGCGAACGGCGTTTGTCCATAAAGTGATAAAAATCTTGGCTGCGCTGCACCATTTCCTCCTCTGAATAATTGATACCTTTGTACGGTATAAATGGATTGTTATGATTCATTTTTCTTTATTTTGACGAATCACCTAAGGTGTTGACAAAGACACCGGTAATATTTTTCCATTAAAAAAGTGTTGCCCTTTGGTGGCAAACCACGAAAGGAATTCTGCCATCTCATCGGCGCTTAAAGGAGCTTTGTATCCGGGGAATGCTTGTTCGAGCATTTCGGTTTGCACGGCGCCGAATGCCAGACAGTTGACGGCAATTTTTGCCTCGGAAAACTCCTGTGCAAGACACTCCGTTAGCGAGGCAATGGCGGCTTTGCTGGTACTGTAAGCTGCCAAACCCGGAAACTTGGAAGCTCCCTGATAACCGCCCATACTACCGATGTTGACAATGTGAGCATCCTTACTTTTCTTCAGGAATGGCTCCAAAAGTCCTATGAGTCGGACGACGGCAAATAGATTGACGTCAAAGGTCTTCTGCCAGTCATCTAAGGATAACGCCTCGAAGGGTTTGTTGATTAGCAAGCCTGCATTATTTACCAATACATCTACTCCGCCCATGACTGTTACTGTTTCGAGCAGGTCATCGGTTTTTATCTGCGAAATATCCATGGGTAATATTAAGATATTTCCATGGGCTGCTTTATTAGCCAGTAGCTTCAATTTATCCTCATCGCGGGCGATAGCGAGGATAGTGTGGGCTTTATTTTCGGAAAGCGCGATGGCTGTTTCCCGCCCAATTCCCCTGCTTGCACCTGTAATTATTATGCGCATCTGTTATATTTTTTCAAGTATTTTTCAAAAATCATCTACAATCTTAGTAAAGTAATTAAATTTGCGGACTTAATCTACAAAAAAATGATTATTTCTAAGCTATTATATCATCTCGGTCGATACTTGTTATTGCTCCGGCAAACCTTTTCCCGCCCGGAAAGAATATCCATGTATTACAAGGAGACCGTGCGGCAAATGTACGATATTGGCATCGGATCTCTAATTATTGTGATGTTAATTGCGGTTTTTATCGGGGCGGTGACAGCTGTTCAGTTTGCTTATCAGTTAGATGGCACACTTGTACCGCGCTTTTACATTGGTTATGTTGTGCGGGATATGGTTATCATCGAGTTGGCTCCGACTATCACCTGTCTTGTGTTAGCCGGCAAGGTCGGTTCGAATATTGCAGCAGAAATCGGAGGGATGCGTCAAAAAGAACACATCGACGCTATGGAAATCATGGGCGTCAATACTGCTGCCTATCTCATCGCACCTAAGATTATCGCCGCTTTGGTTGTTATTCCGATGTTGGTGGCAGTTGCTGCTTTCGTCGGTACGGTGGGTGGATATGCGGCATCGGTACTTTCGGGTATGTTGTCGGATGGTGAGTATGTATTGGGTGTTCGTTCCTTTTTTAAAGAGCAAAACGTCAATTTTATGTTTATAAAGGCATTTGTTTTTGCATTCCTTTTGACATCGGTATCTGCCTATCAGGGCTATTTTGTTAAAGGGGGGAGCATCGAATTGGGGAAAGCAAGTACCAATGCTGTCGTTATGAGTAATATTTTAATCCTTTTGGCAGACTATTTGATTGCCGTATTACTATCTTAATCACCCTGGAACTATGATTAGAGCAGAGAATGTATTTAAGTCATTTGGTGAGACGGAAGTCTTAAAGGGTATCACAACCGAATTTGAGTGTGGAAAGACCAACCTCATTATCGGACGTAGTGGTGCCGGAAAAACCGTTTTTTTGAAGATATTGGTTGGGCTCTTTCAACCGACATCGGGAACCGTATGGTACGGAGATACGAATTTTTTCGCCTTGGATAAAAAAGCCATCCGTGCCATCCGTATGGAAGTGGGAATGCTCTTTCAGGGATCCGCCCTGTTTGATTCCATGACTGTTGAAGAAAATATTCGATTTCCACTTGATATGTTTACCAATATGACATGGAAAGAAAAACAAGAACGAGTTGATTATTGTCTTGAAAGGGTAAGTCTTGGGGAGGTCAATAATCGCTACCCTTCTGAAGTGAGTGGCGGAATGCAAAAAAGAGTGGGGATTGCCAGAGCTATTGTTCTCAATCCCAAATACCTTTTTTGTGATGAGCCTAACTCCGGATTAGATCCCAAGACTGCCATCACCATTGATGCACTGCTGCACGATTTAACTATCGAAAACAATATTACCACCGTTATCAACACCCATGATATGAACTCTGTGATGGAAATTGGTGACAACATTGTTCTCCTACATCAGGGCAAACTCGGTTGGGCAGGAAATAAAGATGAAGTACTGGAAAGTGATAACGAATTGTTGTTGGATTTTATGTTTGCTTCTCCGTTTTTGAAGCGCTTGCGAGAAGATGCATTGAGGAAATAATCAATGCCGGGGCAGGAATTTTTACTTTCTAAAAATCATCCCATCTAGCTCGACTTCCACGTACATCGTAGTGAATACTCCGTGTGCCCGGATATTTGCCGATGCCGCCTTGGTTTTTAATAATCTTTTTGTCTAACAGATTGAGTAGAATCTGCTTGTCCTTCTGGTTTACGCGTCCATCCTTGTTTACATCCCTCGTCCTGGCATCTACTGCTTGCCCCAGTACGTGTTTGCTCTTGCCGGCGCCCCTTATTTTCTCGTTGTAGCGGGGTTCTCGATGGGCGCTGATGACTTTGAAGCCATTTGGATTATAGCCTAGTTTTGCCAAAGTTTGCTGCAGTTCGAGGGTTTTATACAGTAGTTTTTTATCAATGAGCCAATAGACCGTTTTCTGCTTGCCGAGGATGGCGTTTTTGTAGTACTTATCCTTGCAAAGATAGTCCTTGATGCGGGTACGACCGACGATGAATTGATTGAAGGCATCACGTGGCACTTCGTAATAGGTGGCATTTTGCAACATCTGTTTATACTTGGAGCGATTGGATTTTGTATATTCCAAATAATCATCATCTAATTGGTCATACGGAATCGTCGAAAATTGACCGAGGATAGAATCTATCTTTTCCTGTTGTTCGACCACGGCATTGGGGTTGAAAAATTTGAATTTCAATTCCACCCAAAAATCTCTTGCCCTCCAATTG
>JALVDO010000123.1 GCA_027008975.1 Saprospiraceae bacterium
TCTATCTATGGAGGCGCGAATGACTATTTGTAATATGAGTATCGAGATGGGAGCGAGAGGCGGACTCATTGCACCCGATGAAAGGACGATTGGTTACGTTAAAGGAAGGACTTTTGCCCCTTCCGGGACGGATTGGGATTTGGCTGTAGCCAAATGGAAAAACCTCCATTCCGATAAGGATGCAACTTTTGATAAGGAGTTCCGTTTTGATGCCGCTGATATCTATCCGATGATTACTTACGGTACCAATCCGGGGATGGGTATTCCTATTAACGCTGCTGTTCCCAATCCGGCAGAAGCGACCGATTCTTTTTATAAATCACTCGATTATATGGGGTTTGAACCGGGCGAAAACCTTGTCGGACACCCAATTCAATATGTTTTCGTCGGTAGCTGTACGAATGGACGAATTGAGGACTTACGAACATTTGCAGAATATGTAAAAGGTAAAAAGAAGGCAGCGGGTGTGACCGCCCTTATCGTTCCCGGCTCCAAAGCTGTCGAAAAACAGGCAAAAGAGGAAGGCATTGACAAAATATTGGAAGAAGCAGGGTTTGAATTGCGCGAGCCGGGCTGCTCTGCTTGCCTTGGAATGAACGAAGATAAAGTGCCCGCAGGTAATTACTGTGTCTCAACTTCTAATCGAAATTTTGAGGGCAGACAAGGACAAGGAGCACGGACGTTATTGGCAAGCCCGCTGGTTGCCGCGGCAGCTGCCATTCACGGAAAAATAAGTGAGCCATGGAAAAACTAACGATTATCAAAAGTAAAGCGGTACCGCTGCCAATTGAGGATATTGACACGGACCAGATTATTCCCGCACGATTTTTGAAAGCGGTAACACGTACCGGGTTCGGTGAAAATTTATTTCGGGACTGGCGGTACAACAAAGACGGCAGTCTGAAACCTGATTTTGTACTGAATACGGGCGTTTATCAGGGCAAAATACTGCTGGCAGGCCACAATTTTGGTTGTGGTTCCAGCCGGGAGCACGCTGCTTGGGCTTTATACGATTTTGGATTTCGAGTGATTATATCCAGTTTTTTCGCTGATATTTTCAAAGGGAATGCCTTGAATAATGGTTTGTTGCCATTGCAGGTGTCAGAGGAGCAATTGCAAACCATTTTCGGATTTGTCGAAGCTGATAAGGATACAATACTGGAGGTGGATGTCGAAGCACAACGCCTGTCTGTTCCGGTAAGGGGATATACCATTTCTTTTGATTTAGACCCCTATAAAAAGACTTGCCTGTTAAATGGATATGATGATATTGACTATTTATTGAGTATAAAAGATAAGATTGAGGATTATGAACAAACAGTTAAATAAAATAGCAATTCTCCCCGGAGATGGTATCGGACCCGAGGTTGTTGCTCAGGGCGTCAAAGTATTAAAGGCTGTTATGCAAAAATTTAGCCTCAATATTGAGCTAAACGAGGGATTGATTGGCGCGATTGCCATCGACGAGACGGGTGAGCCATTTCCGGCTCAAACACAACAGTTATGTGAGGAGGCTGATGCAATATTACTTGGTGCCATCGGGCATCCCAAATACGATAATGACCCGACTCTCACCGTTCGTCCTGAGCAGGGATTGTTGAAGATGCGAAAAGAATTGGGCTTGTACGCCAATATTCGTCCGATAAGACTTTTTCCGGCCTTATCCAAATTGTCGGTTATTAAAGAAGAATTATTAGAGGGCGTAGATTTTGTCATTTATCGTGAGTTGACGGGAGGGATTTACTTTGGCAAAAAGACAAGGACAAAGGATTATGCCGTAGATGAATGTAGCTATCACCGTTATGAAATCGAACGCATTGCCAAATTGGCATTTGAAGAATCAATGCATCGGAATAGGGAGTTGTGCCTTATTGACAAGGCAAATGTTTTGGACTCGTCTCGCTTGTGGCGCGAGGTAGTCGGCGAGATGGGCAAAGCCTATCCGGAAGTGAATGTCAGCTATCTCTACGTTGATAATGCTGCCATGCAGATAGTCCTGAATCCAAGGCAATTTGACGTCGTTTTGTGCTCCAATATGTTTGGAGATATTATTTCAGACGAGTCCAGCGTATTGGTCGGCTCTCTCGGTTTACTGCCCTCGTCCTCGAAAGGAGACGGCGCCTACTTGTATGAGCCAATTCATGGATCTTATCCACAGGCAGCAGGGAAAGACATTGCTAATCCCATTGCGACCATATTGTCCGTCGAAATGATGTTAAGAGACTTCGGTCACGTTGAAGCTGCCAATGTTATCCAAAACGGGGTTAATTATTGTATTGAGAATGGTCTATGGACATCCGATTTGGGTGGTAAAAAGCGCTGTTCTGAGATAGGAGACGCAATAGTAGGGTATATAAGCGAATTGGCGGTTTTGTCTTTGTGAAAATGATATTCAGGAGATGGTTTAAGATGGATTGTGCAATTATTTTCAAAAAAATACTTAAAAACTTGAAAATTATCAAGCAATGATAGATATTTGTCATAATAAAATAAAAATAGTTGGTTTTGCCTTCAGGCAAAAAGATAAGAGAATTTATGAATTTTACATTTATCAATATCGTCGTGGTCATTATTAGCATTATTATTTACAACTAAATAATGAATGGACGATTTGTATAAAATAAAAAATAAAAAAGAGCCATTCGCAATCGGATGGCTCTTTTAAATTTTAGGAAGTAATGGAGAAAAATAAGTACAGTAAGCACGTAACGCAAGACCCATCACAGCCGGCGGCACAGGCAATGCTGCATGCCATTGGGTTGGATAGAGACGACTTGAAAAAACCGCAGGTCGGCATTGTTAGTACCGGTTGGGAGGGTAATCCCTGCAATATGCACCTCAATGATCTTGCTACCGCAATCAAAGGCGGAATGTCCCACCTTGATTTGGTGCCTTTGATTTTCCACACAATCGGGGTAAGCGATGGTATCTCGATGGGTACGGCAGGTATGCGTTATTCTCTACCTTCCCGGGATGTTATCGCTGATTCCATCGAGATTGTAGCTTCTGCTCAATGGTACGATGCTTTGGTCGCTGTGGTCGGTTGCGATAAGAATATGCCCGGAGCATTAATGGCGCTCGGTCGGCTCAATCGCCCCGGGCTAATCGTCTATGGCGGAACCATTGCCCCCGGCGAATACAAAGGCAAGAAGCTGGACATTGTCTCTGCCTTTGAAGCACTCGGACAAAAAATTGCAGGGGAGATAGAAGAAGAGGAATACCGGCACATCGTCGAAGAAGCCTGTCCGGGAGCAGGTGCTTGTGGCGGTATGTACACGGCAAATACCATGGCCTCCGCTATTGAGGCGATGGGGATGAGCCTTCCCTACAATGCCTCGAACCCCGCCATTAGTAATGAAAAGGCACAGGAGTGCAATACTGTTGGAGACTACATCAATCAGTTAATGGATTTGGATTTGAAGCCAAGGGACATCGTTACCAAAAAGTCTTTGGAAAATGCCATGAAGGTCATTACTGTACTCGGTGGCTCGACCAATGCTGTCCTTCATATCATTGCCATTTCGAAAGCGTTTGATATTGATTTTGGATTGGAAGATATTCAAAGAATTAGCGATGGGACACCTTTCCTCGCCGATTTGAAACCGAGTGGCAAGTATGTGATGCAGGATTTATCCCTCGTTGGAGGTGTGCCAGCCGTCATGCGGATGATGCTCGAGAATGGAATGCTCGATGGTAGTTGTATGACAGTGACCGGAAAGACACTGGCTGAAAACCTCGCCAATGTAACCCCGCTGATGCCCGGGCAGGATGTCATTCGTCCTTTGTCCAATCCCATCAAAAAAACGGGGCATTTGCAAATTTTATACGGTAATCTGGCAGCCGAAGGTGCCGTCGCAAAAATAACAGGTAAAGAAGGTCTGGTTTTTACTGGTCCGGCGCATGTATTCGACTCCGAAAGTGCCGCCAATGAGGCAATCGGCAATCGAGAAATCAAAGATGGTGAAGTGATTGTAATCCGGTACACCGGCCCCAAAGGTGCTCCCGGTATGCCGGAAATGCTAAAGCCAACCTCTGCACTAATGGGTGCTAAAATGGGTGATAAAGTCGCCCTGATTACCGATGGGCGCTTTAGCGGAGGGACACATGGTTTTGTGGTCGGACACATCACGCCCGAGGCCTATCAGGGAGGAATGATTGGCTTGATAAAAGATGGAGATATAATCACTATTGACGCAACAAAGAATGCTATCAATGTCGATTTGAGTCGGGAAGAAATCAGTCGTCGGAAAGCAATTTGGAAGCAACCGGAAGAAAAATTGACAGGCATATTAAAGAAATATCGCAACACAGTCTCCTCCGCCAGTGAAGGCTGTGTCACCGACTAAATCAGATTAATTTAAATGTCGAGAAGGGAGCGAACCGCGATAGCGGGTGGGTTGGCTGATTTTAGTGGCGAGAAATTGAATATCGAACACCGAACAAGGATTAACGATTTTAGAAGTTTTAAACAAAACAAAGTTTGATTTATTAGAACGATTGGTAAATCTAAAATCGTTAATCGGTGTTCCTTGTTCTTAAATTAAAAAAGATAATTACTTACAGATGCCCAATTTTAAGACAAAAATGGTGTGCACGTAAGTAGTTACAATAAAAAAACACAGCATTATGAATGCAATAAAAAATAAAAAGAAGAAAAAAAAGCCGGTTATCGAGACGATAACCGGAGCTGAAGCAGTACTTCGCTGCCTGATT
>JALVDO010000124.1 GCA_027008975.1 Saprospiraceae bacterium
GACAAGGGTGTTATTTCCCTAATGGGTTGCCCCAATATTTTCCCAATTACCGATTTTACCCTTTCCATTGCAGTTGTATTAATATTATTTGGGTGCAATATAAGGAGTTTGAATTAGAATTAGAATCTAAGATGCTGCTCTGTGCTGACAACGAAGTTCGTCAGTGACAGGCAGAGCCTCGTCAGTATTAGTATTAGAATTAGAATTAGAATTGGAATTGGAAAATTTAAAAGGTAAAATGAAAAATTTAAAAGTGGAATTGGTTTTTGAAACGAAACCCACCTTTAAATTTTGGCTTTTAAATTTTAATTTAGCCTTTCCACTTCATACATCACCCAAAGTCTTTCCCCAGTAATAGGCCAGGTAAAAGGCCTCCGGCGTAGCCGGTTTTTCATTCCAGTTGAGAACGATTTGCCGGCTCCATTCTCTGTAGTCGTGATTGGGGACGACGATTAATTTTTTCTCACAATAATCCGTGTCGATCCCATTGGCTGCGTGCCGGGTCGCTACGACGGTGGCGCCATAGGAGATGGCTTCGAGTACCTTTGTCTGAATGCCTGCACCTAGTGTGATGGGATTGAGAATGAGATCGGCGGCCTGTATATAGTCCTGTATTACGGGGACGAAACCGAGATAGCGGACATCGGGATGGTGTGTTTTGTAAGCCTCTCCAAGTCCTGCGATGAGTATTATGAAAGGGTTGTTCGTTTGTTTTTTTACGGCGGGAATAAGATGGTCGATAATGTCTTTTACCGCCTTTAAATTCGGGTAATAATGGCGAGAACCGTAGAAGAGCAGCAGTTTTTGTTGGGGGTGTTGTTTTCTGATATTTTGAATAGCTTTTTTATCAGCCTTGGGTTGGCTTTGGTGTCTGGTACCTGCGACGGCGGGAATACACTTTTCTTTTGGAACATTAAAAACCTTACAGGCGTCTTCAATTTCGGTTGTTGTCACGAAATACAATTTCCAACTGAGGCGATAGCTGATTTTTTCCCACCAAAACATCAATCTCCACCACGGCTTTCCGATGGATTGGAATCGCTTGTATTCCATGTTTTGGACGTAAATACTGATTTTGGTACTTGAAAAAAAGAGGGTCGGGAGGATGAGTAAAAAGGCAAAAGGCTGGAACAATATGCACTCTTCAATTTTATTTTGTTTCAAAAAACGATACAGCCGGAAAGCATAAATCGGATTAAAATATTTACTTTTGCTGTCTTTAAAGAAAGGGATGAGGGCGAAAGGCAAATTTTTGAGCTGATTATTCGTTGTAGAGAGACAGTAGAGTTTATCTTTTTTGCTGATGAATTCGCTAAAAGCATAGGCGACGTGCTGCCCGCCATTGGTCGGAGGGCAATAAGGATAGGGAACTATTAAAGCTCGTCGTTTATTCACTTTCGGCACTTGCTCGATATTTAAAAACCACAAAATTACTCAACTTACGTTTAAATGCAAGTATCCGTCATTATTCCTACTCATAGTCGTATCGAAATGCTCCATCGCGCTATCCTGTCGGTGAAGCAACAGACTTATCGCGATGTCGAAATTGTAGTCGTTGACGATGCTTCTACGGATGAAACCCCGGAATTTATCCGAAAATTGCAAAAAGATATTCCCAATTTGCGTTATCTACGCAATGAAGTCTCGCTCGGTGCCTGTGGTGCCCGCAATAGAGGAATACGGGAAGCTTCCGGACATTATATTGCTCTTTTAGATGATGATGACGAATATCTTCCGACCGCGCTGGAGGACTTAATCAATGCTTACGAATCTGATGATTACTCCTTCGTATGCGCCGATTTGAAAATCATTACCAAAAAGGGGAATCGCATTAGTTCAAAACCCGGCCTAATCAATTTGGAAAGGATACTTTGGATAAATAATGCGACGATGTGTATGGTGACTGAACGGACAAAAATACTGGCGGTTGGTGCTTTTGACGAGACGCTGACTGCTGCTCAGGATTATGATTTGTGGGTGCGTCTCATCCATCGCTTCGGAGCAGCCAAACGCCTGAAAAAGGTCTTGTATACATATCATCAGGAACACGAGGCGGTACGAATTACAACGGTATCCTCTAAGCGATTTAAAGGCTACTTTGAAAACTATAAAAAACATAAAGCGCTGATGAGCTACCGCCAACGGGCTTATCAATTGTATCGGCTTCGAAAGCTGCTCGGACATAAAATTACCATTGGCAAATTTATAAAAATGGTGCCCTTGCGGTATTATCCACTTGAATTAAACGACCTAATTATGGAGCATACAAAAGTTTATTATTATTTGACGAAGTTTTTTAAATGGTAGTCGTACAAAACAAAAATATATGAAATTATCCCTCATCGTCTGCACTTACAATCGGGAAAAATTCCTGTTGGATTGCCTGGAGAGTGTCGCCCGCCAGCAGGTGGATAAGGATGACTTTGAGTTAATAATGGTGAATAACAATTCTTCCGACTCAACGGAGGCAATTTGCCATCAATTTATCGAAAACCATCCGGAATTGAACTGCTCTTACTTTATGGAAAGTAAACAGGGACTTTCACACGCCAGAAACCGGGGAATTCTGGAAGCAAAAGGAGCGATTATCACCTTTATAGATGACGATGCGATTGCCGAACCGGACTTCGTGTCCAATATTCTTCGTTTTTTCGAGCAACATCCAGAAGCCGTTGCCTGCGGTGGAAAAGTATTAGCGAAATTTGAAACCAAAGCACCAAAATGGCGTAACAGGTTTAGCGATTCCCTTTATTTTAGTCATTATGATAAAGGAAATAAACCATTTCAATACAAGGGAAATGCTTATCCCATTGGGTGCAATATGAGCTTTAAAGCGGAGTTGTTTGATGATTTGGTATCCTTCGATCCGGAACTCGGACGAAAGGGGAATAGCGGAGCCGGCTTTGAAGAAAAAGCGGTCTTTTTGGCTATCAGACAAAAAGGGCTTCCTTATTATTATGATCCTTCTCAGGTAGTGATGCATCAGATAGACGACTTCCGTTGCGAGCAGCCCTATACGACAAAATTATCGCGCGGCTTGGGCATCAGTCACCGGAAGATGAGTTGCATCAACGGAAATTTCTGGCTATGCAGCAGGGCTTTTATCATTATTTTGTTTAAATTTGGGGCAGCATTCGTCCTTGCTTTGGGCTATCTGCTGGCAGGAAAATGGGCGGTGGCAAGGCAATTGATTTGGTTTAGATGGCTGGTAATTAAGGGATTCTTAACAGGGAAATAAAACATTCGAACGATGAAGATAGATTTTTGTGTTTACCTCGATGCGGGGCACGGCGGTATTGATTCCAATGGGAAGTACGTGACAGCCCCGAATAAACAATTTGAGCACGCCAGTGGTACCTTTCACAACGGGGGATGGTTCTACGAGGGTGTTTGGAATCGAAAACTAACCGATTTAGTGGCGAAGAAGCTTTCCAATTTGGGTATTCAGCACCTGATTGTCAGCCATGAATACCTCGATTTATCCCTTTCTTATCGCGTAAAGATGGCCAATTGGTATCATCGCAACTTTAAAAAAGGGATTTTCATCTCTAATCACTCCAATGCTTCGGGCAGCCATCGTGCACGTGGCTTTGAAGTTTATACGACGCCTGGCAAGACCAAATCCGATTCCATCGCCGAAAAGCATTGGGAAAATGTCAAAGACCTCTTGGGTGATACCATTAAGATGCGTCCGGATACCTCCGATGGTGACCACGATAAAGAAGCGCGTTTTTACGTCATCAAAAACACGGTAATGCCCGCCATATTGGTCGAACACCTTTTTTTCGATAACAAAGACGATGCTAAACTGTTGATGAAAGACCTCATCGTCGAGCAGTTCGCAGAAGCCCAGGTGCGCACCATTATCGACTATTATAACGGGCTGGCCTGATAAACGTTTTTTTGTTTTTGTTGTTTTGTGATTGTGGCATTTTATGCTGGGGAATTTTTGCCAAATTTATTCCATACAAAAACAAAAAGTAAAAAAATGAAAAAAGGATTATTGTTGATGTTAATGCTAGCAGGACTTAATTGCCAGATGACTTTTGCACAGCCGAGTTACGTTGTTGTAGAGCGACAAATTCCATTTAGTCATTGGGCGAGTAGTTTTACTATCAATGTTTTAGGAGTTGATGAGGATGTTGTCATGCGTGAGTGGCAGCAGTTCATAACAGAACGAGGCGGAACCACCAAATTGACCTCCGTCAAAAACGGAAATGTTGAGCTCGAATCGGAGCATGTGAAGTTCTCCATCCTCAATGATGAAGAGGTGACTATTTTTACGCGAATCGAACCCAATAGCGATCAAGCTGGATTTCGCGTAACCATTTGGATAAAAATGAAAAATGGTGCGTTTTATTCTTCGAAAATGCACCCTGATTCTGCCGACCGTATCAAGAAGTGGTTGCTCTCGTTTAATAAGCGAATGCGGACAAAAGTAATGGAAAATGAAGCATTGAGGGTAGGAGTGAAAGGGTAATTTGATAAAACCTTAAAATCCCCTGTCACGATTCTTGTGTCAGGGGATTTTTTTTGCCTTCATTTTTCACTTTCGTTTACTTGTGCGTATCTTACCCTCGCTTTTGGAAATGAAATAACAGAAAATGACGAATAAAGAAATTGCCAACGCTTTTGATTTGCTTGCCAAATTGATGGAACTACACGGAGAGAATCCCTACAAGATTCGCTCTTACCAAAATGCCTATCG
>JALVDO010000125.1 GCA_027008975.1 Saprospiraceae bacterium
TCTGGCGGGCGTAATTGCTCCCGGTCTTTATACGGCATCTGAAGTCATTACGACGGATGGAACAGTTGCAGGGGCGGGTGCCGTTATCCTTCAGGCGGGCGAAATGGTGACGATGGAACCCAATTTTACAGCAGAGAGAGGCAGTGACTTTTGGGCGCTAATATTGTCCTGCGATCCGGCAAGCAGCTATTCAAGTCACGACGAAGACGCCTATTATATTATCCCTCCCGATGAAACGACTATAGAGGAAGCAGATGACGAAAAGTCTTCGTTCAAAGACGGAAGGCGATTGATTTGCTACCCTAATCCAACACAATATACCGCTACGATTCAATACCAACTCGAAGAGGATGCCCCTTTGAAAGTCGTTGTCATGAATGCCAAAGGACAATTGGTCGAGATGGTGGAGGATGGCTACTATGAGGCGGGAATCCAGCACTTTGAGTGGGATGCCGGTGATTTGGAAAGTGGATTGTATATTATTCAGGTGCAGACATCCTGTGATGTTAGTACAGAGAAAGTATTTGTGGTGAAATAAAATATTATTTTGGTTCACCCCTATTTTATTCGTCACCCGTTTTTGGCTTTACAGCCGGAGACCCCCAGGGTGGCGAATTTTTTATATAGAAGTTGTTTGAGAGTGGCTGCTTGGTTTTCCGGTTCGCCCAAAAGATTCTGAATTTAATTATTTGTGTATGCCAAAGGAAACAGCATTATTATTATCTTTGCAAAACAAGATTTAATTCCGGTTCGTTCTACTTCCGCTCAAACTTGTAATTGTAATGAAGATATTAAAAAGAGTTTTACTGATATTCACTATTTTTTTTGTGGTATTAATCGGGTTGGCGATCGCTTTGCCTATTATCTATAAGGATCAAATTTTGATAAAAACAAAGGAGGAAATCAATAAAAACGTTCGGGCGAAGGTTGATTTTGAGGATATTGATTTATCACTTTTTAGTCATTTCCCCAAGTTTACTTTTAAGTTGAAAAATTATAGGGTAGATGGGATTGATGAATTTGAAGGGATGACACTTGCCAAAGGGGAATCTTTTGCTTTTACGGTTAATTTATGGACGTTAATCAGTCAAAAAGGTTCTTTTCAGATAAAATCCGTATACCTCGAAAAGCCGGATATTCACATTCTGGTGTTGCCCGACGGAAAAGCCAATTACGACATCGCCGTGCCTACAGATGAGCGCATTAAAGAGACGGCGAGCGAGACGGATTACAGCACTTTTGCCGGCGAATTACAAAAGTATGCTATCAATCATGCCAATATCGTTTATGACGACCACAGCATGGATTTTTATTTGAATATAGAGGATATGAACCATCGCGGAAATGGCAATTTTACGATTGATGTTTTTGATTTGGATACCCATACAGATATAAAAGGATTGACGGTCAAATACGGTGGAATTTCCTACCTAAAAAAAGCCAAAGTCAATTACGATGCCATTTTTAATATTGACCAAAAGAATAGTAAATATACCTTTAAGGAGAATTTCCTTACGGTAAATGATTTGCAACTGAGGACGGATGGTTTTGTGCAATTGAAAGGAGATGATATCGCGATGAATCTCGATTTCTCTACGCCACAGAGTGATTTTAAGAATCTTTGGTCGATGATTCCCGGTGCATATATCGAGGGTTATGAAAACGTCAAAGCGAGCGGAAAATTTGAACTATCCGGTAATGTGAAAGGTACGTACAGCAGCGCCCCCGAGCAACTACCGGGCTTTAATTTTCATCTCGCAGCCAAGGATGCCAAAGTACAATACCCGGGGATGCCGCTATCCATCTCCGCTATCAACGCCAAAGCAGATATTAACAGTCCCGGAGGGGATGACCTGGATAAGATGCAGGTGAAAGTCCCACATTTTGGCTTTAAGCTGGGGCAAAATCCATTTGAGATGAAGTTTATCCTTACACACCCCATTTCCAACCCAACGGTGGATGGAAAGGCAAAAGGAGTGATTGATTTGGCAGATTTGTCTAAGGCAATGCCTATCGAAGGAATAGACGAATTGAGCGGTATTATCAGTGCCGATGTCAATCTCAATGTCAATATGAAACAGATGGAGGCTGAAGATTACGAAAATATGCAGGTGGAAGGAAGTGCGGAGTTGGAAGATTTTGTTTACAATGCCTCAGATATGCCCAAGGTGAAAATCAAAGCTGCCAAGGCTGATTTTAGTCCCAGAAGTATTGATGTAAACAACTTTGATGCGCAGCTCGGCAAGAGTGATATTGTAGCGAGCGGCTCGATTGACAATTTTCTGGCGTATTTCTCTCCCGAGAAGACCATGACAGGGGATTTTGCGCTGCGCTCCAATAACTTCTATGTAGATGAGTGGATGTCGGCGGAGGAAGAAGCATCCGAAGCGCCAACAACTGCTCCAACTCCGGCAGCCGGGACAGAAACGGAGGTTTTTGACCGCTTCGATTTCAAGATGGACGGTGAAATAAAGCACCTTGAGTACGATGTTTACGAGATGGATAATCTGGTTGCCAAGGGGAGGGTACGCCCCAATAAAATGGAATTGGATAACTTTGAGATGAAAATGGGCGAAAGTGATTTACAGGCAAATGGGATGTTGACCAATATATTTGATTACCTCTTCAAGGGAGGAGTACTCAAAGGGGAGGTGGATATGAGTTCGCATTATTTTGATTTGAATCCCTTTATGACGGAAGATGGAACAACACCACCGGCTTCGGGCAACGAAAATGTAGATGTGAGCACAATGGAGCCCTTCCTCGTACCTGAAAATATTGATATGAAAATCCATGCCAATATGGATAAGGTCATTTATACCAATATGGAGTTGGATAACGCATCAGGCGACCTAATCGTCTCTACTGATCGCTCTGTAACGATGGAAAATGTCCGGGCGAAAACCCTTGGAGGTGATGTTAGTGTGTCTGGGGGATATTATACCGAAGATCCGGAAAAGCCCCGTTTTGCGCTCAATTACGACTTTGAGGATATGGATTTTCAGCAGTCCTTTAATACCTTCAATACCTTTGAGAAATTTGCTCCCATCGGGAAGTATATGCACGGTAAGTTTAACACCAATATGAAGATGGAGGGTATCCTCGGAAAGGACATGATGCCTGAATATTCCTCCATTTCTGCAGATGGCTTTTTGCAGACCATACATAGTGTACTGACCGGATTCAAACCGCTGGAAAAACTGGCTGGCACCCTAAACCTCTCCGGTGTTGATAAGTTGAAGGTCAAGGACTCCAAAAATTGGTTTACCATCAAAAACGGAATGGTCGAAGTAAAGGAATTCGATTACAAACTAAAGGATATTCCAATGAAAATAAAGGGCGCGCATGGCTTGAATCAGGATATGGATTATCAGATTAAAGCACAGGTGCCCGCAAAGTATCTGAAAGGTAGTGGATTAAGTGGATTGGCAAAAAAAGGTATAGGAGAATTGAACAAACAAGCCGGTAAGTTGGGACTGAGTATCGGAAACGTCGAGACGCTGAATGTGCTAATCAAAATAACAGGAAATATCACCGACCCAAAAATTAAGCTAAAACTACTCGGTGCGGACGGGGAAACATCTATTGTTGATGAACTCAAGGACGAAGTGACAGATAAAATTAATGAGAAAAAAGACGAGGTCATCAATGACGTGAAAGGCAAAGCAAATGCCGAGGCTCAAAAAATACTGGACAAAGCACAGGCACAAGCCGATAAAATAAAAGCGGAAGCCAAAAAGAATGCCGACAAAATCAGAGCCGAAGGTAAAGAAGCAGGAGATAAAATCAGAGAAAAAGGCAAAACCGCCGCTGCTAAAATCAGGCAGGAAGGCAATAAATCGGCTGAAAAAGCTAGAAAATTGGGCTACGACCAGGCACAGCGATTAATCGATGAAGCCAAAAATCCAATCGCCAAAATGGCAGCCAAAAAAGCAGCTGAGAAACTGCGAAAAGAAACAGATAAAAAAGTGGCAAAGCTAAAGGATGAAGCAGATAAAAAAGCCCAAAAGGTAGAGCAAACAGCCGAAGTCAATGCCAAAAAAGCAGAAGACCAGGCAGAAAAACGAGCAAAACAATTAGAAGACACCGCGCAACAAAAAGCAGATAAAATCATGGAGGAAGCACGGAAGAAAGCGGATAAAATTTGAGTAGTGAGTTGAATTAGAATTCCGATCCCCACAGACGTGTCCGTATGGACGAGCTGGAGCTAAAGCGGAAGATCGGGGAGCGGGTTAGCTCAGCTCAACAGCTCCCTCGTTTCCTTCGGGAGGCAAGCTTTCAGTCATGAGGCAGGCTCAACAGCTCAAAACAAAGAACACTCAACAACAAAACACCAAACTTTTTTTATGACTTAAACTGAGTAGATAAAAGTATGGGAAATATTAAATCATTTTGGAACGAACGCTGGGAAAAGATAGAGACAAAATCTCCCACGAAGCGACGTGAATATTATATTTCGGATTATGGAAGGATAAAAAGCGTGGATAAAGAAACGGGTGGGGAGTATCCGATAAAAGGCAATAAATTGGTAGGAGGCTTTCGTGTATTTGGTGTTAGATTGGCAAATAAGAAGCTTCAACAATTTTTTATCCATCGGCAAGTAGCAATGTATTTTTTAGATAAGCCGGAGGAAGACCAAATACTTGTCATTCATCTCGATGGGGATAGAAACAATAACTATTATAAGAATTT
>JALVDO010000126.1 GCA_027008975.1 Saprospiraceae bacterium
CTCCACAAAGGAAGCAAAGCTCATACCCGTAATGATGGGCGAGAGTGATATTCTAAAGACGGTACAACTTAAACCCGGCATTCCATCCGGCTCGGAAGGGACAACGGGCTTATTTGTGCGGGGTGGCGGCTCCGACCAAAACCTCATCGTATTGGATGAGGCTACCGTTTACAATGCCAACCACCTGTTTGGGTTCTTCAGTACCTTTAATACGGATGCCGTCAAAGATTTGAAGATATACAAGGGGGGATTTCCGGCGCAATACGGAGGAAGGCTCTCCTCTGTAATCGACGTCAAACTCAAGGAAGGAAACAATAAAAAATTCTCCGGATCTGGTGGTTTAGGGCTCATTTCTTCGAGGCTGACTCTGGAAGGTCCCATTAAGAAAGGGGCATCCTCTTTTATGGTATCCGGACGACGTACCTACATCGACCTGATTACCTCACAAATCAACAAAGCAAATGAGAAAAAGAGCAAGGATTTTAATAAGATACCAGCCTATTATTTCTATGATTTGAATACAAAAATAAACTTCAAGCTCAGCGAAAAGGATCGCTTGTTTTTAAGCGGCTACTTCGGGAGGGATGTTTTTGGTTTTAATTCCGGTTTTTTTGATTTTAATTTTAATTGGGGTAATGCGACGGGGACGGCAAGATGGAACCACGTTTTTAATCCCAAATTATTTGCCAATACCACCTTCACTTATTCCAACTACGAATACAATATTACCAATAAGATTACCGGATTCCAATTTGACATTGGCTCGCAAATCAGAGATGCCAATATCAAATCGGACTTTTATTATGCCATTAATAATGACCACACCCTGCGCTTTGGCGGAAATATCACCTTTCATCAATTTGATGTGGGACGATTGAAGGCTGGTAGTGATGATGGCGAAATCAGTTTCAGTGCCGGTACGACACACTACGCCAAGGAAGGGGGACTTTACCTCTCCGACGACTGGAACGTTAGCGAGCGTTTCAAATTAAACAGCGGACTGCGGCTGAGCGGGTTTTCGAATCAGGGGAAGTTCTACAGCGGTATAGAGCCACGTGTTGCAGCGAGATACACCCTCTCGGACAAACTGGCAGCCAAGGCGAGTTATGCACGAATGAACCAGTATTTGCACCTCGTAGCAAGTGCGGGTGCTTCGCTCCCAACCGATGTTTGGTATCCCTCCACCAAACTCATCGAGCCACAGCATTCCGACCAAATTGCCGCCGGTTTATCCTATTTATTCGATAAGAACTGGTTCCTAACCGTAGAGAGTTACTACAAGTGGCTGAGCAACCAAGTGGACTTTGTCGATGGTGCAGACCTATTCGCTAACGATGACTTGGAGCAGGAGTTTGCCATCGGAAAAGGACACGGATATGGCTTGGAAGTCAGTCTGGAAAAAAAAGAGGGCAGGTTGACAGGTTGGATTGGCTATACGCTGGCATTAATTGAGCGGGGAGCATTTGAACCGGTCAATCCGAGTGCGAATTTTCAGCAACAGGGTTATTTTTCTCCGATTTATGACCGACGACACGATTTATCTGTCGTAGCAGTCTATGAATTGAGCAAAAGAATAGTTTTGTCCGGAACCTTTGTTTATGGTTCAGGTGATTTGCGATGGCTGGCACCGGGCAGATTTACTTATCAGGATATTTACGGAGCGCCATTTACGGCTATTGTCCCCGACTTTCAGGATAGAAACAACTACAGACTGCCGCCTTACGTGCGGCTGGATCTCGGTGTGGTTATCAAGTTTTTTCCAAAGTGGGGAGAGAGCGACCTGACCGTCAATGTCGTTAATGCGCTTGACAGACGCAATACTTTTTTCATTTATTTTGAACCTGAATTCAAGGATGTCGATACGGGGGCAGGCATTATACAAATACCTGAAAAGATAGCCGCCAAGCAAGTATCTCTCTTTCCCGTATTGCCATCTATTACCTGGAACTTTAAATTTTAACAGCAATTATGAAGCATCTGACATATATATTTATTGGCATGATAACCCTTTTGGTGAGTGCCTGCAATTTAGAAAAGGAAATTGATATTGACTTACCCGACTACGAAGGTCGATTATTTTTAGAGTGTTATCTGGAGCCGGGGCAGCCATTTACATTATTACTTTCGCGAACCTCCCCTTACTTTGAGTCATTTCCTTCTGACACGGCTTTCCTGACTAATATTTTGGAAGACGGTGCCGATGTAAGCATCCGAATTAATGGAGAGGAACACCACCTACAGGACGAATTGATATTAAATCCCTTCACCGGGAAGCTATTTAATTATTACTCCTTGGAGGTTGTTCCCGAAAACTACGAGGACGATTTTGAATTGGATGTCACGTTGAAAGACGGCAAAAAGATTACTGCAACCACTAGATTGTTACATCCCGTCAAGTTTGATAGTATACAGGTGGAGTTTGCCAAAAATGATACATTGGCAAGGGTACTCGCTTTTGCTACCGACGACCCCAATACCGAAAATTACTATCGCCGAAGTCTTCACGTCAATAGTTTGGACAGTATTCCCATTTTTGATTTCCCTCTAGATGACAGAGCATCTGAAGGTGTAATGGTTTTTGGTTCGTTCTACGACTTTGTCAAGGATGATAAAGTCATCAATACACTTTACACCATAGATAAGGACTATTTTAAATTCTTGCAAACTATTCAATTTGCAATTAGCGCCAATGGCAATCCTTTTGGGCAGCCGAGTCCAATTTATACCAATCTGAAAGGAGATGCCAATGCAATTGGTATTTTCACGGGGTTATCATACGACCGAGTCGTCACGAAAGTAGAATAAAAAAAGCCTTGCCGACGAACAGCCGGCAAGGCTTTTATAAAAACCAATGTATCCCTTAAATGGTATAAATTAGTTTTTCAAAACTCCTAAGTCAGGATTAGGAAGAATAACAGTTCTTCTGTTTTCGGCTCTTCCCTCTTTAGTTGAGTTGTCGGCAACAGGTACAGCATCTGCTCTACCGACAACAGCTAATTGCGCAGGATCAACGCCTTTTCTGATTAAACGGCTAGCAACTGCTTTAGCACGACGGTAACTTAAATCCCAGTTATCAGAGCCAGTTCCGGCTTTGAATTTTCTGTCATCTGTGTTTCCTTCGATTAAGATCTTGACAGCAGGATTTGCTTTCAACGTTTCAGCCAAAGCATCAATTGCTGCACGCTGGTCTCTGTTCAAGCGAGCTGAGCTACTTCTGAATTTAACAGGCGTAGAAGTTGTTACATAAAGTCTTCCTCCCTGCTCTTGCAAAGACAATCCACTATTGGAATAAGTAGAGAAAATGCCATCAATTTTAGCTTTTACTGCAGCTAATTCAGACTTAGTCATGGTCAACTCTTTGTTGAGGTTCCCCATTTCAGTGTCATACTTCGATTGCAAGTCAGAAAGCTTTGCATTCAGATCAGCTTTAGTAGAGGCGAAATCAGCTTCCAAAGCATCTTTTTCAGATTGAAGATTTTTCAAGTTTGTTTGAGTTTCTGCCAACGCTTGATCCGTTGCCATTTTTGCAGCGGTCAGTTCATCAAATTTCTTCTTTGAAACGCAAGATTGAAGGCTGCCAACTAACAAAGTAAATACTAATAATTTTACTATTAGACGCATGTGTATTAAATTTTTTAATTAAAAAATGATTTAAGGTTTTTTCTTTCAACAATATTACTCCCTTTAAAAGAGTGATAGATGTAATTTCGTCAAAGTTAACGATAAAAGACTAAAACTGCTGCAAAGCAATTATTTTTTTTCAAGAAATCAAAGATAAAATCATTATTTTTGCCTTCGATTTTCCAAATAAAGGTCTATTTTGCCGTTGTTTTGACGATGTTTGGCAAAAAAACATAAAATATTACTACATGAAATACGAAATTAAGGAAGCTGAAAAATTTAAATTTATTGAGACGGAAGGAGGAGAGGAGACGCTTCTATTGCTCCATGGACTCTTCGGAGCGCTTAGTAATTTTGGAGGGATTTTAGAGCATTTTGGAGCAAAATACAACGTTGTTATCCCCATATTGCCCATATATGAATTACCTCTTAGAAAGGTATCCGTCAAAGGATATGTTGAATACATCAGGGAGTTTGTCGAGTATAAAGGCTATGGTAAGGTACACGCACTTGGAAACTCCCTCGGCGGGCACATCGGACTTCTATTTACACTTCAATGTCCCGATAAATTAAAATCGCTCATCTTAACAGGCAGTTCGGGGCTTTTTGAAAGCGCTATGGGGTCGAGTTATCCCAAGCGAGGCAATTATGAATACATTCGCCAAAAGACAGCAGATACCTTTTATGATCCTAAGATGGCCTCCAAAGAATTGGTGGATGAGGTATTTGACATCGTCAACGACAGAAGTAAATTAATCCGGATTTTGGCTACAGCCAAATCTGCCATTCGTCACAACTTAGGAGAAGAGCTACACAATATAAAGGTGCCCACATTGTTAATTTGGGGGAAGCAGGATAAAGTAACACCGCCATTTGTAGGAGAAAAATTTCACGAATTAATTCCGAACTCCGAATTGGTCTTTGTTGACAAATGCGGACACGCTCCTATGATGGAACGCCCGGGGGAGTTTAATAAACACCTTGAAGCTTTTTTGCAAAAAGTTGAATAGGGCAAAAAAAAAGGGGGGGGGCTTTGTTTACATCACCGTGAT
>JALVDO010000127.1 GCA_027008975.1 Saprospiraceae bacterium
AAATCGTAAGGGTCACGCCAAAAACCCCTGGTGAGTTGTATTCAACTTGTGGGTTCTGCTCAGTTGAAGAGTTAGGCGAACCTCCTTCAAACTCCCAACTCCAACCGGTGGGACTACCCTCTGACTCATCCGTAAAAAAAACAGTCAATGGAGGACACCCCGTGGTGACATCTGCGCTGAAAGCAGGCATCAATGGAGAAAGGATTATAACCGTTTTTTCAATTGTATTTGTCCCACACTCATTGGTAGCTGATAATGATACCGTATACTCACCGGGTTGAAAAAAAGTATGGATTACATTAAAATCGGTGCTTGTCTGCCCGTCACCAAAATCCCATAGAAAAGTATCTCCATTTTCCGAGAAGTTATCAAAAAAGACCTCAAAACCATTCAAATCAAAAACAAAATCTGCCGTAGGAATATCATTGACGACGATGTAATCCGTTTCGGAGGTAGTGGAAGAACCGGTGATATTGGATACGGTCAACTCGACCGAGTAAACTCCGGGAGCATTGTAGGCAACTGTGGGGTTTGCCTCCGTAGAAGTCGACGGATTACCACCCTCAAAAACCCAATGGCGTTCCTCCACCACGCCAGTGCTTTGATCGAAAAAGTGCACACTAAAGGGGACGCAACCGTGTTGCAAATCAGAGGAAATAGCTGCTACTGGCGGAGCAATCGTCGAACAAGAACTTTTAATCCGAACATTGTCCACGTATAGGTTATTTCCAAACCCGTTAATATTCTCTATTTTGACAACGACATTAGGTTCTCCTGCAAATTGATTCAGAGGAAGGCTGAGACAATTGGCACCAAAGCCGCCGCCATAACACCAGTCATTAATACTCGTGGGGATGAATTCATTTTGATTATCAGGAGCTGTGGCGAAATTACCGGAGCCGTTTTCCTCTCCGGAAAATATTTCAAAAGGAAAGGTATTACCTCCGTCAGTAGAGACGACAATGCGCATTTGATCACTATTGAATGAATTAAATCTAGCGTAAGCATAATCGATCTCCAGCGTTATATCTCCCTCGCCTTCAAGATTGATTGGGGGAGATATCAACCCATCAACCTGTCCTCCGGCCTCGTAATTGAAATTATCCATAAAAACGGATTTATGGCCATATTGAGTACCACCAACATTTGTTATGGTCCACGTGGTACTAAAGTCGGGATTTACCGTACTCCAAGCACCAAGCCCACCCTCAAAAGTTTCGAACAACAGAAACTTCTCACCATCGGTATCAACCACGACATCCATATCGGCAAAATCTGTATCTGACCCTGTCGCATTACTGGCGGTCAGACTAACAAAAAAGGTTCCTTCGTCGAGAAAAACGACCGTTGGGTGTTGTTCATTACTGAAAGCGGGAACAGCCCCTCCAATCTGCCAATTCCACGAAGTGGGATTGTTGGAAGAGTTATCAATTAAAGGCAAAACACTCCCCGGGCAAATATGGGTGACAGGCAATTGAATATCAACAACGGGCGGAGCCGGCGGAACACAACCGGAAAGACAGTTCGGATCGTTGGAAAGGTTCGAAACATAATTGTTAATGGAGTTGATAGAAGCATTCGACCATACGGTAGAGGAATTGACAGAGGGGGCCATAATGGTGAAAGAATTTGGTGGATCGTGTTGAGCACTGAAATTATGTCCCAACTCGTGTGACTGCAATACGCGAAGAAACTGGGCATTGGTTGAGAAGTTCTGCAATACATTGTATCGCTGAAGGGGGTCACAAATTGCGCTCAGCCAAGCCACACCAATGGGTGTGCCGTTAAAATCCCGATCTGACCACAGGGAGGCGACATCGTAATCGACGTTGAATCCTCCGTTATTTCCCCAGACGGCGAAATCTTCTAATAAATCATCAATGACCGTCGTACTTGACCAGGGATCGCTTGATGCGCTTGTTGCAACAAATTGCGTAACAACCTGAAACTGAATCTCATCTGCAAATTCGTCATCGTAATTAGTTTGTACATTATTCAACACCCCGAGTGTAAAATTCTCAACCGCAGCAACACTGCCAAAATGTTGATACATTAGAAAATCTGAGGCGATGGCAATTTCTACCGTATAGCATTGATCCAGTTTTTCAATATCAGTACTGCCCTTTTTGATGCTTTGACCACGCTGCTTAGTGACCTTCCAAGCGCAGGAAACACCATCAACCTCTTTGACATCCCCTGCCTCGTAAACAACAAACACATTTCGTGGACAATCCGGAATTAAACCATTGACGGGCTCGATTAGAAAAGTCTTCCCAGAAAGGGAAAAAGTGCCATAAATAAAGCCTCTATCCAACACCAAGCCCAGGGAACCAATCCGGGGTTTCACAATTTGTCCTGAAAAGGTTTTATCCTTTCCGTTGAGATAAGTCAGCATACCATTTGGTGTAGCTGCCCGCAATTGGTAATCCGGGCTGCACAATGAATTATGCCAAATAGTCGTTTCCCAATCGTATTTGTGGCCGAGATTCCAGTGGATGGTTATCTCCTCCGAACGTTTTTTGGTTTGTGCAATTAATTTATCAGAATTTATTTCAAATAAATCGTAGTGCTGAAATCGGGAAGAGAGTTCCTTCTGAATTTCAGGAGTCAGGGAAATGGATTTTCCATGTACGGAAATGGATTGTGCATCAAGAGTAGCTGTAAGAAAAACAAAAACTACACCGAAAGTGAGGGTAAAAAATTTCATGAGAGTAAAATTGTAGTTGCTTCGTGAATATTTCGGTTCTTGAGGAGTAACGCAAAGATAGTACAAATAATGAAAATGCAATCGACACAGTATGAACATTTTTCGCCGTAAAATGTAAGGAAGATTGCAAAACAGCCATTTTTTAAACGATTTGTCTTACAAATAAAAATAAACATCCGTCCTAAATAATTAGGAGCATTACTCGTAGAACATTACATTTGTCCGTAAAAAAATATTTATGAAGAAATTTTGGAAACTCTCACTATTAATCGTTCTTTTATTGTCCTTCGCTGCCGTCAACGGCAACGCGCAATACGGCTATAAAAAGAAAAAGAAAAAAAAGAAGAAAAAAGAAAAAACCGAGCACGTAGATTTTACAAAAAACCTTTGGTATGGCGGAGGTGTAAATCTTGGATTTCAGGGAGGAAATGGTTATAGCCTGTTTGTTTTTGGTATCTCGCCAATGGTTGGCTATAAAATCACTGACCGTTTTTCTGCAGGCCCCAGAGTTTCTGCTACTTTATACAATTTCAGAATCCAAACATTCGGAGGTGTTGAAAAAAAGACCCCCATATCGTGGTCGGTCGCCGCTTTCACCCGCTACCAAATCGTTCCCTCGATTTTCGCCCATGCCGAATATGAATACCAAAATTACGCCTTTCTGGATGGGAGCCTAAGCACTGCGTACGAGCGCAGGAATAATTTTTATCTCGGTGTCGGTTATGCAGCCAATCCGGGTAGCCTTTTTCGATATGAACTTCTACTTCTCTACAATTTTTTGGCACCACAAGACGACATTAGGCAACCCATTGATTACCGGGTAGCTTTTACTTATAATTTTTAAAGGATGAAACGTCCATGATTAAACGCTCAACAGCTAAAGAGCTTAACAGCTAAAGAGCTCAACAGCTTAAATAAAAAATAAATAGATGAAATATACAACAACAATCTACGCAATCATTATTTCCGTAAGTTTAATGATGAGTTGCTCCTCGGATGAATCACCCATCAATATTAGCGGAAAATGGCAGGGAATAGGCTGGAAAGTGGCAGGAAAAGACTCCAATAGAAATGCCACTGCTGTTAAGTTTGAATTCCGGCAGGATGGGCAA
The DNA here is from genome assembly GCA_027008975.1 of Saprospiraceae bacterium. Lineage (GTDB taxonomy): Bacteria > Bacteroidota > Bacteroidia > Chitinophagales > Saprospiraceae > JALVDO01. Next base: position 3,820 of record JALVDO010000127.1, read on the forward strand.
TACCAAGCAAATTTGGGCAAACAGATAGAAAAAGGAGTATATGAAATCAAAGGGAATAAGCTCTACACTACTGCCGAAGGACAAATCAAAAAAATGGTACAAATCACACTAAAAGGAACAGACACACTATTGATGGACATGAACAGGGTCGGTACGGAAGAGCAGTTGATATTGATTAAAAAGTAAAGAGATTATACTTCAAAATGCAGTAAATTGCACGCATGCCGTCGCGCCAACCAATCTTCTTGCCGTCTTCATAAGTCCTCCCGTAGTAGGAAATGCCAACTTCATAGATTCGAACGCCGGGAATGCGAGATATCTTTGCTGTCACTTCGGGTTCAAACCCAAAGCGGTTTTCTTTGAGGTGAAGGCGTTGTATCATTTGGGTATTAAACAATTTGTAACAGGTTTCCATATCAGTCAAGTTGAGATTGGTTAAAGCATTGGAAAGGAAGGTGAGGAATTTATTGCCAATAGAATGCCAGAAGAAGAGAATGCGATGTGGTTTTCCCCCAAGGAATCGCGAACCGTAAACCACATCGGCAAAGCCATCCAAAACGGGCTTAAGCAGCAAATTGTACTCCTCGGGGTCGTATTCCAAATCTGCATCCTGAATGATTAGAAAATCTCCCGTCGCCTTGCTAATTCCGGTATGCAAGGCAGCGCCCTTTCCCTTATTCACCTCGTGCTCGTAAAAAGTAATTGCCAAATCCGGGTTTTGCTCCATATATCGCTTGACAGCGCCCTTTGTATCATCGCTCGAACAATCATTGATAATCAGCACTTCTTTCTCAATGTCGTTTAAGAGCCGTACTGCCTTTACTTTATCGAGAATCA
>JALVDO010000128.1 GCA_027008975.1 Saprospiraceae bacterium
GCCATCATCAGCGACGATTACATCATACGCTCCAATCGCGAAAGCGGTGACGGCCGATACGACATCCTACTCATTCCCCACGACAAAACAAAATACGGTATCGTCATTGAAATCAAACAGGTATCCAAAAGAGACAAAAAAGAAAGCGAGGCGGAGTTCCACGATAGAGTCAACACCGCCCTGCGAGAAGCATCCGAGCAAATCGAACAAAACGAATACTATAAAGAACTACTGGCGCACAACATCAAAAACATTATCAAGCTGCCGGTGGTGTTTGCAGGCAAGGAATCGTTTGTGACGCCGGTTGAATAAAGAAGTTAGAAGGTCAGCTATAAAATCATATCTCGCAAGCCAATGAGCTATCAACTATTGAAACTAATTCACATCTTGAGTGCAACCCTGATGATAGGGACGGGGCTGGGGAGTGCATTTTATCTATTCCTCACCTACAAAAAAGCTCAATTTTCGACGGTTAGGGATGTGTTGAATCTGGTGATTGTCGCTGATTTGATATTTACGACTCCCTCTGTTGTGACGCAACTCATAACAGGTATCCTGCTTTCAAACAGGATGGGCTGGACTTATACCAAGTGGTTTTGGGTGGTATTATCGGTCAGTCTTGTCGTTTTTGTGTTGTGGATAAGGGCTGCGTTTATTCAGGTGCAGATGAAGAAATTATTGATAGGCGAAACGGAACTTCCCGCTCGATTTCACCGGTTGATGAAAATATGGTTTTATCTTGGGATACCTTCTTTTGTAGGTGCTGTTTTTCTTTATTATCTGATGGTGTATAAAACGTTCTTATAATGAATATTTTGGTGCTCGGTGCAACCGGTTTTATTGGGAATGCCCTATTCCATTCCCTTGTCGCGGAATATGACGTCACCATCGCGGGCAGGCGACCAATTGACGGATATAACCAATGGAAAAAGGTGGATTTTGCAAAAGAAAATGATTGGGAAGCGTTACTTCAGGGTATTGATTTGGTTATTAATGCCATTGGTATTATCGAAGGAGATTTCAATCGCATACAAACGGAATCACCCATTGAATTGTATCGAATTTGCATCAAAAAAAGTATTAAAATAATACATATTTCGGCCATTGGAGCAGAAAAAGATTACCCTTCGACTCCCTTTCTGGCATCGAAGAAAAGGACGGATAACTTTCTGCTTCAATACCCTTTTGCGAGGGTTGTTTATCCCGGAATTGTGATTGGGAAGAACGGAAAAAGCAGCCGTTTTTTCGCTGAAATCGTAAAACTGCCTATTATCCCTATATTTGGTGATAAGCCCATCCCTTTCGTCCATATCAACCAACTGACCGAGCTCGTTCAAAAGATTATTCAGGACTTCGATAAATATCCCGGACAGGTTTTTGCCCTTTCAAAGGCGGAACCTCTGAGAAATATTTTGCAGGCCATCAAAGGAGGGAAGGCAACGTTCGTCAAAATCCCGGAATTTATCATCCGGTTATTTTTTGGAATTTTTCCCAATGCTTCGATTGGCGTTTTTAATAAGGCTACTTTTAAGATGTTTCGGGATAGTAAGAGCGAGGATTATGTGACACAATTTCCAGAGGTAAGCAAAAGCATTACTCCGGAAGACATTGCCGGTAGTGGTACGCTGCTTAGCTTATTTGCTTTGTTGGCAATAGGTTTTGTCTGGATTTGCTCCGGGGTCTGCTCCCTCGTATCCTGGCAGGAAAGCTACAACTTGATGCAGGAAATTGGAGCCAGCCACCAACTTTCAGTTTTATTTATATGGCTGGGAAGTATAATAGATATTTTACTTGGGATAGCCGTTTTTATTAAAAAATACCGTAGGCGCGCACTTCTTCTACAAATCATCACAATGATTACCTATATGCTCATACTGACTATTGGTGCACCCCATTACTGGCTGCATCCTTTTGGTGTGCTGACCAAGAATATTCCGCTCATGGTGTTGAGTTGGTTTTTGTATAGCGTCACGCCTCCACTTGTTTATTGATTAAAAAAGTAATAATTTTGCACAAACGGTAGAAGATTATGGAGATTTGTCCCGGCGATTATATAAAGGAATTATTGATTCACCACAAGGCAGTTAGTTTACCTACAGTAGGTGGCTTTATCGCCCAAGACCAGTCCGCACAATTGGACGAAGGACTCGGCAAGCTAACACCTCCCTCTAAGAAAATTATTTTTACTCCTAATTTGGCGATTGACGATGGCTTATTGGTCAATTATATGATGAAAAAGTTTGGTCTTTCGCACGAAGAAGCTACCGATGTTTTGATAAGTTATTGTCAAGATGTCAACCATGCATTGAATAACAAGGAATTTTTTGCTTTTAAGGGCATCGGACGTATTTACAAAGATTTTGAGGGGAAAATCAAATTTTTGCCCGATCATTCTAATCTGAATGAAGATGCTTTCGGCCTACCTGACCTTGATTTTAGCCCTATGGCACAGGAGTCTACCGCCGTCCAAGAGGCTCACTTGCCTAAGGAAGCGTTGACAACGCTGACTCCTGATGCTAAATCAGCGATTGCCGATTCTGAAATTACTGCCATTCCCTGGTGGCAGCAAAATCTGAAATGGATAGGGCTCATTACCGCCTTTTTGTTATTGATTGTTTATTTGGGGTATTCAACGGTAAAAAAAGACCATTTGGCCGAAAGTAACGCTTTGAATCCTTCGCAGGAGCGTACCAATATCAGTCCGCAGGTGACCAAAAATGAAATGCAGGTGAAGGCGGAGGAGGAATTACCTGAGGGCGACGGAACGGACGAAAATGCCGTTAACACGGATGAGCCAACTATTTCTCCAACACAGAAAGTAGCCATCATAGCGATTGGAAAGTTTGGAAACAAAGATAACGTCAGACGATTGGTAAAGCGAATTTTTGATGAGGGCTACAATCCTTATCAGGAGGACTTGGGTAAGCTGACTCGTGTAGGTATTCAATTCGCGTACGAAGAGGAGTCTGAAGTCTATGAAACCTTAAAGCGGGTAAGAAAGATTTTTGCACCCGATGCGGAAATATTGAAAAAATAAGGTAACTACTTACAAGTAAGAACAAAAAAAATGCCCACCGAAAATATCGAGTGGGCATGATCTAGAGTTTAGTCTTATTATTCTATAAATGGTAAGTAATTCTCAGAAAGACATGCGTCTTTAAAACACTATTTCTAATTATTACAATGCAAAGGTAGGGGGGGGCGGCAGAAAAACAAACCCCATAAACATGGGGTAGAGGTGTTTAGAGCCTTATTTTTCTTGAAGCTTCATTTTTTATTTGGGTATATTCCTTTACGATATCAAGTATATCTTCGAATTGGTATTGGTTGTTTTCAATTTTTTCGGCCAACTCCGGGGCTGATTTACGAAAATATCGTTTCAGTTTTCGTTTAAAGTTGCGCTTTTTTATTTTTATCAATTTTTGATTTTTGGCTCTAAGCCATAGTGCCTTGGTTTGGTTTATCCTTGAGATGAGTCTGCCGTTGAGAATGTACCAGTCCACCTGAATATTCGGTGATTGATACAATAGTATCTCCCTCCCCGGATAGATGATTTGAAGGAATCGCCATTGTCTTCTAAAAAAATGGCTTTCGAAAATGAAGCTCAAGGAATCTCTCCTGAATACGAATCCCTTAATCAGTTGGGGGCGGATACTGTACTTTGTCCCGAAGTCATTTTCGAAATACAAGTAGGATATTTCCCCTACTCTATTGATTGCGCCGATATGCCCTGACAATATTTTTCCATCCAAAGTGATGAGATAACCGTGGAATAAATTATTCTGGGCATTCAAAGAGATATTCCCCAGCAAAAGCCATAAAAAGAGTAGCATTTTATCCATTGCCTGTTTTTGTAACGACTTACCACTTCCTGTTTTTTATGAAGTGGGTGCTCCATCTTTCGGGCGAATAATAGTCAAAATTAATGGAAAAATAGTTGTAACTCAAACCGAATGTATTGGAGAGGACAATTTTTTGAAGTAGAAGTCGGTTGAAATAGAAAAAAAGAATGAAGCTCAATTCAATATTGTTTATACTGCTGCTTGGTATTGGAACGACTGCGGTAGAATGGCAGAATGGAACGACTTATGATTTTGGTGATATTGTTGAAGGGGAAACCGCCGTTTGTTATTTCCATTTCAAAAATAATCAATCCTTTCCCATCACAATTGATAATGTGAGGACGAGTTGTGGGTGCACTGCGCCGGACTGGTCGCCTCAGCCCATCGAACCGCATGCTTTGGATTCTATTCGCATTGAATTTGACGCGCACGATAAAGGCTATTTTAAGAAGCACATCCGCGTATTCTTTAGTCATCGCAGGAAAGCAGACCACCTTTACGTCGAAGGCTATGTCGAATAATCTGCTTTTCATCGAAAAAAAGCAGGGTATTGGCAAAAAATAAATTTAGAATCTGTTAAGCGAATCGGATAACTAAGCCGTTCATTTCAAGTGACTTATCCAATTCGTTTAATTGGAAGATTCCAAATTTTTTTTTGACGGACTACTAGGGTTCATCTATCTTAACATCTTCATAACAGGGTAACTCCGTAGAATTGAATTATATTTGCATTTCAAAAAAGTAAACAAAGAATAAAATGGGATTTTTTACAACGTTATTGATTGGATACATCATATTGAG
>JALVDO010000129.1 GCA_027008975.1 Saprospiraceae bacterium
ACATTGGCTTGGGAACCTTCCGAAACATAGAGGTAGAAGATTTATCCAAACACAAAATGGATACCGAATATTTCAAAGTTCCCCAAGACGCGGTGGACATCGTCAACAAAGCAAAAGACGAAGGACGAAGAATTTGCTCGGTCGGCACGACGAGTATGCGTTCAATTGAGTCTGCCATCTCCGCCGATGGCTACCTAAAACCCGCGGAAGGATGGACGAATAAGTTTATTTTCCCTCCTTATGATTTTTCTATTGCCAACGCAATCATTACTAATTTCCACCTACCAAAATCCAGCCTTTTTATTATGATTTGTGCTTTTGGAGGTACCGAATTGATGAAAGAGGCTTATCGGGTCGCCATCAAAGAAAAGTACCGGTTCTACAGTTATGGCGATGCAATGTTAATAATTTAGTATTTCATTCACCGCGAATAAAATATTTTCACCAAAAAGAGCGTATCATCTTTCGACGATAGGCTCTTTTTTTGTAGCAACACCCTTTTTCATCTGTTTATTTTTTTATTGCCTTAATGGCACAGATGGAACCTCCCTCCTTTCCATCGGGAGGTTTCATCTGTCAGACAATCTACTATATATGAATAGACTTTCGCTTAGCATCCTTTTCATTGCCCTGTATTCAAGCACGCTATTTGGCTACAAAATAACTTCGGGAAGTATTTCCTTTTATTCAGAACGACTAAACATCGAATACAACACCGATCTTTTTCGATCGAAGAATATAGAAATAAACGAGCAGAGTATCCTCTCTTACTACAAACTATTGGAATACAGTGACTATCGTATTCTACTGGAGAACATTCAGAAAATTAGTGCCCAATTAAAGTTAAATGACTGGCTTCACTTTGAGCTACTCAATACCGCTGTTGCAGAGTTTGCCTCAGATCTGCCTGCTCTAAACCGGTCGCTTATTACATGGTTTCTAGCTTCCAAATCCGGATGGAATACAAGGTTGGCGTACACCAAGGAAGAAGTTTACATCTACCTACAATCGGATGACGAGGTCTTTGAAGTCCCCATGATTGAAGACAACGGAAAGGTCTTCATCAATGCCTCGCACATCATCCGTAACCACAGAAATCGCGTCAAAAGGAAGGCAATTTACCTCTTGAATTTCAAGCCGAATCCAAACGGAAGATCCTTCCAATTTCGGCTGCAAAAACTTCCTCAATTACATGAGCGTTTGCAAAAGAAAAAAGTTCATTTCAGGTACGGGACACAAGCCTATGAAATAACTATTGAGGTCGATAACAACATAAAAAGGCTGCTTCGTGACTACCCGCTTGTAGCCGAAAGCTCTTACATTACAGTAGGTCTATCCCCTACATTAAAGAGAACGCTACTGCCTAAGGTAAAGCAACTCATAGCAGACAAGACGATTGCGGAAGGACTGCAATTCATAGCCGCCTTCACTCGGACGGCATTTGAGTATAAAGAAGACAATGATTACTTCGGCATGAGCAAGCCAATGATTGCCGATGAATTGTTCCAGTACGCTTACTCTGATTGTGAAGACCGCTCAGCTCTTTTTTACAATCTGGTAAAAGAAATCTATAATCTACCGATGCTCATTGTCACTTTTCCCGACCATCTTACCATTGCCGTCGCCTTTGATTGCCCGGAAGGAGATGCTATCCGGTACCACGGCAAGAAATATTATATATGTGATCCAACGGGTCCCATCAACTCTATTCGGATAGGCAATGTACCAAAGGAATACCAAAACCAAAAGATGACCATTATGGAGTTGCCCGGCAAATAAGCGACTGTCGGCAATCCCTTGGATATAATTAATGTGGAAGACAGAAGTGTGACGAATGAATATCTTATTCGTACCAATACCAGCGATAGATGCAAAATTATTTCAATTTGATTAAACAAATCGGAATTATTATCGTTCGGTAAATAATCGGCTTTTGAGCTTAGTGGAATTTGTCATACTCCTAAAAAATAGGCTTGACTTAATCCGCTAAATTCATTACATTTGCCCAAAATTTGAAAAATTCGGGTGGAAACTGCTTCCACCTATTGTTTAATAAAAAAAACAAATATCTATAAATGTATTGGACATTAGAATTAGCGCATCATTTGGAGGATGCCCCTTGGCCTGCGACTAGAGATGAATTAATAGATTACGCTATTCGTTCGGGAGCACCCTTGGAAGTAATTGAAAATTTGCAGGAGATGGAAGACGAAGGTGAAGCTTACGAAAACATAGAGGAGGTCTGGCCGGATTACCCCAGGAAGGACGATTTCCTTTTCAATGAAGACGAGTACTAAAAAGGTATATTGCTTTCAGCAAATCATTTTTTTTGGTTTGCTGAAGGCCACCAATCTAAACATTTGCTGCTTTTTTTTAAAAATGTGACATCAATATTTTGATAATTGTTTTTTTTTTCCCACCTTCGCAGCACATTATCCACCCAATTCTCCCTTGTATCTATTCAAGGGGCTTGTTACATACCGCACATTAACTTTATTTAATTCTCTAACGCTTGCACGAGCAAGCCTACTTTTTTGTTTATACTTTCAATGGGAAAAGTGACACGGAAATAATGAGCTGTCAGGTGACATTGTCGTCTGGAGTCGAGTTATCCTACTTTCGTACTGCTCCTATTTCGAATCAAATAAAATAGCTAAACCAGACAATAGAATCATCATCAATTGATTTCTGAAAAAACAGTTATAATAAAATGAAGAAACTTCTTGAAATAGCCAGAATTGTTAGCCTCAAAAAGGTGAAGAAGTTAGATGTCCTAGATGATAGCATCCTCCAAAAAAACACAAAAACCAGTGAGTTTTACGAAGGACTGACCAGCAAAAAATTCAAGACCGACAGAAATGCTGCCCAGTTGCTCTACCAATCTGACCCCCAAGATCCAAACTATAGAAAACTAAAAAGTCGCTTTCGCCAACGTTTACTCAATAGCTTATTCTTCATCGAGCCCAATAGTGCCACCTACTCCAATTTTGACAAAGTTATGCTCAACTGGTATAAGGAATGGGCTCAAATTCAAATTTTGCTAGCCAATGGCGCCAAATTAACGGCGGAGTCGATGCTCAAACACATTTTCCAAACCGCCCGAAAATTTGAATCCGCTGAATTAATAGTCAAATGCGCCAGGAAGCTGCGCGAATTAGCCGCAGAATCCGGTAATCAAAAGGACTTCGCCCTTTACAACAGTTATGTTGAAACCTACGGCACGATTCTCACCGCAGAGCTAAAATCAGAAGAACTTCTTCAAAAAATAAAACTTTTTTATTCAAACCCCATTTCTAAAGTCCTCTCTCACAAAGATGAAATCAAACAGTATGTCGAAGAAACGCTGACGCTTTCGGAGGAAGTTGATTCGCCGGTCATTGCCTATAATATGTTTGTCACTTGGATATTACATTACGAAATGGAGAACGATTTTGAGACAGCACTCGAAGTCATCGAAAATGCAGAGCAATTAGTCGCCAGCCAGGAAAAGCTATTCTCTGCCAAGAAAAAATTCTTTCTCAGTTCAAAGAAAATGTCGATTTTCCTACACATAAGAGATTACCAACGAGGCAAAAAAATTGCAGAAAAATTCATCACCAGCATTCCCGCGGAGGAAGAATATTGGTTTACATTCATGGAGTATTATTTGCTGTTGGCATTGCATTCCAATAATTACTTTCAGGCAATTGCCATTTACAATCGCGTCATTTCCAACATCCATTTCAAGAAACTAGATAATATTCAAAAAGAAAAATGGCTACTCATTAGTGGCTATCTGCACTTCTTCATCAAACTCAATAAGGATTACAACATCACCATCCAAAAGAAAAAAGAGCACTCCTTTAACGAAAAGAATTTTCTTGCTAAAACCACCACACGCAGCCCACAAAACAGGATACTAACCATACACGAGCTCATTTTGCAATGCCTCTTCCACATGCTAAAAAAGGATTATCAAGCCATCGAAGAAAAACTCACCCGCTTGAGCTACATTGTCAACCGAAAGTTTAAAAAAGAGGACAATAGAAGAGCCGTCTATTTCATCAAACTACTCCAATTGATAAAAAAAGCACAATTCAAAAGAGAGGAACTGAGGAATACAGATAAGTACTTTTCCAAACTCAAAAGTCATCAATTTCAATACAGAGGGGACGTCAGAGGCTTGGAAATCGTCCCTTTCGAATCCCTTTGGAGTATATTTAATAAGATGTTGTAATGAGTTATTTTTGCACAAAACCACAAAAAGTCGTATCTTAGCGGAATGGGAAAAGTAAAAATAGCCAATCCACTCTACGATGTCGTCTTTCGATATATGATGGAAGATAATAAGGTGGCGAAACTGTTTCTATCGGCTATCATCGGCAAAGAAATAAAGGAATTGACCTTTAGCCCGACCGAATACAGTAGTAAAATCGGACTTGAAAACAGCATCACCGTCACCCGGATGGACTTCAATGCCCGTATTCAGGAGTCAGACGGGAAGGAAACCGTTGTCATCATTGAACTGCAAAAAGCAAAATTCTACTATCAGACCATTAGGTTCAGAAAATACCTCGGCAAACAATACCAAAACCCTCAGAATGTAGATCGAAATGATGAGCCAATCCCCATTTACCCAATCTATA
>JALVDO010000130.1 GCA_027008975.1 Saprospiraceae bacterium
AAATTTGACAAAGAAGTACGGTACTCAAAAGGCTGTCGATAACATTTCTTTTAAGGTGAAAACAGGAGAGGTTTTGGGTTTTCTTGGTCCTAATGGTGCGGGAAAATCCACGACGATGAAGATTATTACTACCTATTTAACGCCCAATGAGGGTAATGTTAACGTTGGAAATTACTCCATCGGAGATGAGCCTGAATCCGTCAGGAAGAATATCGGTTATCTACCCGAGAGCAATCCACTTTACGAAGATATGCCTGTTATTGATTATCTGCGCTTTGTCGCCGAGCTTCAGGAGATAGACAAATCGCATATTGATGAGAGGATTCTCAGGATGATTAACCTCTGTGGCTTAGAAGGAGAAAAGCACAAAAATATTTCTGAGCTATCAAAGGGGTACAAACAAAGAGTGGGACTGGCTCAGGCGCTCATTCACGACCCTGAGGTGCTTATTCTCGATGAGCCCACATCGGGCTTAGACCCCAATCAGATAGTAGAAATCAGGGAATTGATCAAAAGGATAGGACAGGAAAAAACAGTTATCCTAAGTTCGCATATCCTCGCAGAGGTAGAGGCTACCTGCGATCGTATCTTGATAATAAACAAGGGGAAAATAGTTGCAGATGGCACTGCCAAGGAGTTGCGGAAGCAATCTGAGGGTAAGGAAATATTGCGTGTTCGTATTGAGGATGGCGACAAAAACGAAATTTTTAAAGCTCTTCAGGAGATTAGTACGGTTGCGATGGTTGACTTAATCAAGGAGGAGGATAATGCCTTTGAGGTGCAGAGTAAACCGGAGGTGTCGTCGCGAAGAGCCATTTTTAATCTTTGTTGTGATAACAAATGGATATTGACGGAAATGAGCGTTGTCGAAACTAAACTCGAGGACGTCTTCCGATCATTGACAATGAATTAATAGAAAGACAATTATCGAAAGTATCAAAAGAAATTGAATAATGAAACAGACCTGGACAATAGCCAAGAGGGAACTAAAGTCGTTTTTCGATTCTTTAATAGCTTATGTTATGCTGGTTGCCTTTCTCGGCTTCAGCGGATTTTTCACCTGGCTTTATGGTTCCGATGTTTTCTATGTCAAGCAGGCGAGTCTTCAGTCGTTTTTTAGCATCGCCTATTGGACGCTGTTTTTCTTTATACCGGCTTTGACGATGAAGCTATTTGCCGAAGAGAACAAAACCGGCACCATTGAGTTGTTGCTCACTAAGCCGGTAACGGATTGGGAAGTAGTATTGGGGAAGTTTTTGTCGACTATGCTCCTGATTCTCATCGCTCTGGTGTTGACGTTACCGTATTACATCACAGTGGCTAATCTTGGGAATATTGACAACGGAGCGGTTGTCTCCGGTTACCTTGGGCTAATTTTAATGAGTGCGGTCTATGTGGCGATAGGCATTTACAGTAGCAGCGTATCCAATAATCAAATTGTCAGCTATCTGCTGGCTCTTTTTATCGGAATATTTTTTCAGATTATTTTCTCGATGCTATCGGGGAATTTTAGTGGAACCATTGGAGAGGTACTTAGCTATTTGAGTATTTCGACCCATTTTGATTCCATGTCTCGTGGCGTTATTGATACCCGTGACCTAATTTATTTTTTCTCCCTGATTTTCATGGGGCTCTCGCTTGCAGAAGGGAATGTTGAAAAAAGAAGGCTTTAAACCCGCTAAATTTTTATTGAGATGAAAAGCAGAAAATCAATCAATACACAGCTGTTACTGATTTTTATCATTCTTGTCGTCCTTAATGCCTTGTCCAATAGGTTGTTTTTTAGATTGGACTTCACAGCTGACCACCGTTATACGCTTAGTCATACGACAAAAAACATCCTCAAATCACTCGATGAACCCGTGACCATCACGGCTTATTTTACCAAGGAATTGCCTCCGTCTATCGCCTCTGTCAGAAAGGACTTTAAAGATATGTTGGTGGAATATGCCAATATTTCAAAAGGAAAGGTTGCCTATGAATTTATCAATCCGAATGAAGACCAACAGGCTGAACAAAAAGCTGTCCAAGCTGGTATTCGTCCGGTTTTAGTCAATATTCGCGAGAAAGACGAAGCCACTCAGAGGAAAGTATATCTCGGTGCAGTCATCCGCAAGGGAGCGGGGAGTGAGGTGATTCCCTTTATTCAGTCGGGGTCGGCAATGGAATACGACCTTTCTTCCGGAATCAAAAAATTATCCGTTCTGAACAAGCCGGTGATTGGCTATCTACAGGGGCACGGGGAGTCTAGTCTTGCAGCTATTCCGCAGGCATTAGGGCAGCTAAATGTGCTTTACAATGTAGAAAATGTCGACTTGAATACGCCCAACATAAGCCTCGAAAAATACAAAACCATCGCCATTGTTGCGCCAAAGGATTCTTTTCCGGAAAGCCATTTGCGATTACTCGATGATTATTTGGCACAAGGAGGACATTTATACATTGCAATGGATAGAGTAGAAGCCAATCTGCAGAATGGGCAGGGCAAGGAAATGACGACAGCACTTGAGGGTTGGCTTGCCGGCAAGGGGCTTTTAGTTCAGCCTGACTTCGTGGTAGATGCCAGTTGCGGTAGCGTTGGAGTGCAACAGCAAAACGGGTTTCTCAACTTCACGACCAATGTTAAGTTTCCGTATTTACCGATCATCGTAACCTTTGCCGATCATCCCATAACTTCGGGAATTGAGCAGGTATTACTGCCTTTTGCCAGTTCCATTCAATATACGGGGGATACTTCAAAAGTCTTTACACCTATAGCCATGACTTCGGCAAAATCTGCTACCCAACGTGCCCCTGTGTTCTTTAACGTCAATAAAAAGTGGACGGATGCGGACTTTCCGATGCAGAATATTCCGGTGGGGGCTATTCTGCAGGGCAAGATTATGGGTGATACAGAATCTGCCATTGTACTTTTCAGTGACGGGCAATTTGCTATAAACGGAGAGGGGCAACGCCCTAAAAAGCTTTCCAGTGACAATGTTAGCCTGATGGTTAATTCTATTGACTGGCTCTCTGATGATACCGGGCTTATTGCTTTGAGAACAAAAGGGGTGTCTTCTCGACCATTGGATCAGGTAGATGAGGGACGCAAAGTTCTTTTAAAATGGTTGAATTTCCTGCTTCCGATTGTACTGGTGATTATTTATGGTATTATCAGAATGCAGCGCAAGCGAGCGATTAGAGTTCGTCGGATGGAACCCGGCAATCTGGGGTAATTGTTGAATGTTTAAAAATCGTCAGTTATGTCAAAAATATTAAACACGAAAAATCTGCTTATTGCATTGGGCGTTCTCGTTGTTGTTTATTTCCTCACGACGATGAGGGGTGATAAAGAGCGGTCATTTAAAAGCGAACTGTTTCAAGTTGACACCTCGGCCGTCTCTAAGATGGTCATTACACCGATGACGGGAAAAGGGGAAGACATCATACTCGAAAGGGCGAGTGAAGGATGGCAGTTAAAATCAGGAGATAAGAGTTACAAGCCTAATCAGTATGCCGGCAGACAGATACTTGGAGAGGTGACAAAGATGCGAGCCAGCCGGCTGGCTGCCAACGACCAATCCAAGTGGGAACAATTTCAGGTCACCGAGTCGACGGGGACGAGGGTCAAGCTCTATGATGGGAATAATGTCGTTGCTGATTTTTACGTTGGAAAATTCAACTATGAACAACCTCAAAATCCGCAATATCAACAGTCAGGTGCAAAGATGTCCACCTGTATCCGCCCAACAGATGAAGATAAGGTCTATGTCGTGGATGGTTTTGTCAAAATGAGTATTCCTGAATCCATTGACGGTTATAGAAGTAAAAAACTCAGCGCTCTTAAAAAGGATGACATTAGAAAAGTCGAACTCAACTATCCCGACGGAGGTTACGCTCTCTTGAAAAATGGTGCATCTTGGTCGTTAAACGGGCAGCCGACTGATTCGACTAAAGTTTCCGATTACATTTCCAAATTGAGTCATATAACCGGTTCGACTTTTATTGATGATGTAAAGGCAGTAAGTAGCACACCGGCATATTCCATAAAAATAGAAGGAGATAATTTTAATCCGGTGGAGATTAAAGCCTTTCCGGCTGATTCCGTTAATCAATACATTATTACTTCTTCAGAATTACCTTCGACGCAGTTTAGCGGGAGTAAGGGTGCGCTATATGAGAGGATTTTCCCACCCATTTCGGAGCTAATTATTGAAGAGATACCGCGATAAGAATCGGTTGGCATTATATACCTTTTTGTTACTCAACGGGCGTCACAAATGGCTCCTTCCCTGCAAACACCACCGGCAGCTTGATAATGTTTTTGATGTTGTGCGCCAGTAGCTCCTTATAGTATTCGTTTTGTTCGATTTGCTCGGATGCTTTTTTGAGCGCGGTGTTGATTCTTTTATGGAAGTCCGCTTCTTTTTCTTTAGGGGCTCTTTTGGGTACCTGTTTGATTTCGATAACGATGCCGTATTTGGTTTTGTCGTGGGGGATGAGTAGGATGTCGTATCGGCCGTCGCCGCTTTCGCGGTTGGAGCGAATGATGTAGTCGTCGCCGATAATGGCGAGCATGCCGAGGAAATAAGCCTGATAGACGTTTTCTGCCATGCCTCGCGTGT
>JALVDO010000131.1 GCA_027008975.1 Saprospiraceae bacterium
TTTTATACAAATCCAGCATTTCCGACTGGTATAAAATACCCTGTGCTTCAATGGCTTTTTCAAAGGCAGTCGCTTCTGATTTATCAAAATCAAAAATCGTGTTATCGGCATCAAAAAAGAGCCACTTATATTTACTCATTCGGATGAATTTTAATCTGTTCAGGGAGAAAAGCTTCGGCTGTTCCGCCTCCCTTGATAATTTCCCGTACAATGGAAGAACTGATATGAGAGTATTCCGGACGGCTAATCAAAAAAATCGTTTCCAAACCTTCGCCTAGGATGCTGTTAAGTTGGGAAATGGTTTTTTCATAGTCGAAATCCGAAGCATTTCGCAAACCACGAACGAGGAAATCTGCACCGATGCGCTTGCAATAATGCGCTGTCAATTTTTCAAAATGATCGACTTTTATGCGTGGTTCATTTTCAAATACTTTCTCGAGCCACTTGATACGCTGCTCAAGCGGGAATAGGTATTTTTTTGCGGTATTGACACCCACTGCGACAATTATCTCATCACAAAGAATCAGCGCCCTTTCGATTAAATCAACGTGTCCTGTTGTGATGGGGTCAAATGACCCGGGGAAAACCGCCACTTTCTTTTTCACCTTTGACATATTATTAATTGTGAATTTTCAAGGGGTAAAGGTAATGGCTTTCCCATTCCCATTCAAATTCTCATTCTCATTATTTTTTTATTACCTTTGTATTCCGATAGGCAGTTAAAAAAACTGCTGCCAATTTTTTTTATTATTAATAAACAAAAGATGAATCGAAAAGTACTTTTATTTTTTGCGATGATGTTTGCTTTTGTCGGTGCAAATACTTTGTCCGCGCAAGCGACAACGGCCTCTATAACCGGAAAGGTGGTAGATGCCAATGGAGAACCTTTAATCGGAGCCACGGTTGTGGCTATTCACCAGGAATCCGGCACACAGTATGGGACTGTAACCCGGGGTGAGGGACGCTTTACATTGCCAAACATGCGTGTGGGAGGCCCCTACAGTGTGCAAGCCAGCTACATTGGATACGAGCCGGCGAGTTTTGATAAAGTTTTCTTACAATTAGCTCAAAAATTGAATTTAGACTTTAGTCTAAAAGAAAGCGGCGTCGTGATTGATGAAATCGAAGTCATTGCTAATTCGGATGCGATTTTGAATAACGAGCGAACCGGTGCTGCTACTAATATCAGCAATGAAGTTATTCAGAAATTGCCTTCTATTAGTCGTTCCGCACAGGATTACTACCGGTTGACGCCTTCTGCTGATGGTAATAGCTTCGGTGGACGCAACAACAAGTTTAACAACTTTACGCTGGATGGTTCTATTTTCAACAACCCATTTGGCTTGGATGCCGCGACACCGGGTAGCCAGACCAATGCACAGCCAATTTCATTGGATGCCATTGAGCAGGTACAGGTAAATATCGCACCCTACGATGTCACTCAAGCAGGTTTTACGGGCGCTGCGGTCAATGCCGTTACCAAATCGGGTACGAATGATTTCAAGGGAAGTGTCTTTGGCTTTTACCGAAATCAAGACATGACAGGACAAAAGGTCGCCGGAGAAAAGGTTTTTAAAGCAGATCTTAGTCAGTTGCAAACCGGATTTAGCATCGGAGGACCAATCATTAAAGACAAATTATTCTTTTTCGCGAATGCTGAAATTGAAAGGCGAAGTGATTTAGGCTCGCAATACTTGGCAGCTCGTCCGGGTCTTACCGGAGGCAATGTCTCGCGTGTAAGCGCTGAGGATTTAGATTTGGTATCTCAGACATTGAAGGATCATTTCGGTTATGAAACGGGACCTTACGAAAAGTTTAATCACCGTACTGATAATATGAAAGGAATCCTAAAGTTGGATTGGAATATTGCAAAGGGACACACCCTGACAGCAACGTGGAATTTCCTTGACGCTACAAGAGACAAGCCGGCGCATCCGGAGGCGATAGGACGTCGAGGACCTGACCTGACTACCTTGCAGTTTAAGAATTCAGGATATGCTATCCGCAACTACCTGCAGTCGGGTATTTTGGAGCTGAACTCTCTTTTTGGCGGTAATTTGTCCAATCATTTTCAGGTTGGGTTTACCGCTTTTCGCGATTCTCGTCAACCGTTTTCCACGCCGTTTCCGGTTGTTAGCATTGACAAAGATGGCGTACGTTATATCGTGGCCGGTCACGAGCCGTTTTCTATTCACAATCGCTTGAATCAAGACGTATTCCAATTCACGGATAATGTGAATATTTATGCAGGAAATCATACGATTACGGTTGGTGCTTCTTTCGAGAAATTCAGCTTTGACAACTCTTTTAATCTCAATACTTACGGTGGTACCTTCGGCGACTGGGGAAGTGTACAGGAGTTTGTAGATGCAGTAAACAATGGGGATTTGGATGCTGATGTCGCAGCGGCTAAGGCTACTTTTGATTTGTTTGGAGGCGACTCTAATGACAATTGGGGCATCGATGCTGACCCAAATACCGACGGCTATCAAGGTTGGGCTTTAGCAGAGACCAATGTTGGGCAAGCAGCTCTTTACGCACAGGATGAAATGGCAATTGGTGACAACTTCCTTTTGACTGTTGGTTTGCGCGTTGATAAGCCACTTTATTTTGATACACCGACTAAGGCAAAAGAAAGTATTGAGAGAAACTGCTGTTATGACCCAAGCATTGTTTATTTTGATGCGGAAGGCAATGAGGTGAAACTTGACAGTGAAGTGTTCCCTGATGCAAAACCATTATTATCTCCACGATTTGGGTTTAACTGGGATATGAATGGTGATAAAAGTATGATGATTCGAGGTGGTTCCGGTCTGTTTACAGGTCGTTTTCCTTTTGTTTGGGTAGGAAATCAAGTTGCAAACCCTAACTGGTGGTTCTATACCTCGACTTCTCCTGATTTTCAATTTCCACAAGTATGGAGAAGTAATTTCGGATTGGATACCAAGTTCTTAGGTGGTTGGACAGCTTCATTGGATGTTATTTATACCAAAGATATTCACGCTATGATGGTACGAAATTATGGTATCTCCAAACCATCGGGCACATTGAAGGACATTGACGGACGTCCTATTTATTTGTCATCCGATAGGACAACTCCTTTCGGAAATGATGCTTATGTCTTTACCAATACGAATGTCGGTCAGTCTTTCAACGCTTCTGTTCAGTTGCAAAAGAAGTGGGCAAATGGGCTATTTACAAGCATTGCTTATAGCTTCTTAGATTCAAAGGATGCTAGTTCTATTCCAGCAGAGATTACTTCTGATGCTTTCGCTCGTAACCCTGCCAATAATCACGTTAACGAAGCAGTGTTATCGGAGTCTCGTTACGGGAATCGACACAGAATCGTCGGAAGTGCTTACAAGAAAATTGAATATGGCAAGATGGCAACAACTTTTGCTGTTTTCTTTGAATATGCACAGGGTGGTCGCTTTAGTTATACTTACTCCGGTGACATCAATGGTGACGGTTCCGGATTGAATGATTTGATTTATATCCCTACGGAGTCGGAATTAAATTCTATGACCTTTAGTTCCGCTGAGCAGCGTACTGCTTATAATGATTACATAAAGCAGGATGCTTACCTAAGTAGCCGTCGTGGACAGTACGCTGAAAAGTACGCTATCCTTAGTCCTTGGTATTCCGATTGGGATTTGAGAATTATGCAGGATTTTATGGTTGGTAAGAACAATCTTCAGCTAAGTGTAGACATTGTAAATATTGGAAATCTGATTAGCTCTAACTGGGGTGTTCGACAACTTCCCGTTAATACTCAACCGGTGGGAGTCTCTTTCGATACGGATGTTGATCCAAATAAAGAACATCCAATTTATAGTTTCGACCCATCGTTGAAGAGTACTTTTGCCAATGATGTATCATTGTTGTCTCGCTGGCAGTTGCAATTGGGCTTGAGATTCTCATTCTAAATAACTTGTCATCGAACTGTATGATTCTGTCAGATGACTTTAAAAAGTATTATTATCGGACTGTTGCAAAACAGTCCGATAATTTTTTCACTATGAAAAAACAAAAGGCAAAACACGAGGAGGATTTCGATGGTATCCGGATAATGGAAATATCCTTCATGCCGAAGGGTAGCGGCGTATCTCTACCGCCTTTTGGGATTTTAGTGGGCAGAAATGCCTCTATTAATCTCAAGCAGCATGAGTATGGACACTACCTACAGTATCGGGTAATGGGATTTTTCCGATTCTATATTGAGGTAGGGCTGCCTAGCTTGTGGTCGGCAACCTTTCATCCAAGGATACATTACCTGCAATCATTTGAAGTGGACGCCAATCGGAGGGCTCGAGAATATTTCGGCGTCTTTTCACGACTTTAAAACATATTTTCAATTTTTCACGTTCTGTATGTGAATTACACACAAGGCTTTTCATTAAAACAAAAAGAAAAATGAGTATTATTAAAAAAATTTCAGTCTTATCGCTGGTTGCGTTGATTTTCACATCTTGCGTTAGCAAGAAGAAATACGATGAATTGTTGGGACAGTTAAGTTCAAAGAGCGAGAGCAATGAGCAGTGCCTTCGGGATGTGAGCAAGCTCGCAAGACAACTGTCAACCTGCAAGCAGGACAAAGCTC
>JALVDO010000132.1 GCA_027008975.1 Saprospiraceae bacterium
GTCTGCAAGAGCGTCAACGACTTTAAAACCAATATTGTGGCGCGTGTTTTCGTACTTCGCTCCAATATTTCCAAGCCCGGCTATTAAATATTTCATCTGTTTACTTTTAAGCTGTTGAGCGTTTTAGCTGTTATGCTCAACAGCTAAAGAGCTCAACAGCTAAAATAATCATTTCCTTGTGTGTTTCAATGATAATTTAATCATAGCTGTTTCATAGTATAATCTTCTTCCTTTTTCCGGATTCCTATTAATCGAAATCTACTTTAAGCGGGACAAATAACCGATTGTGCATAATGACCATTTTGGTCTCATGACACACAATCTGCCAACATTTTGCAAAAATGATAAAAATGCCATCAAAATAAAACAATTTGTAATTATTCTTCCCGTATCAGAAAGATTATTAGCCTTTACATAAATTTTCGTCTCGATTACCGTGTGCGTCTCCCTCTAATTTTATAGTTTTGTGTAAGAAGTTGTTTAAGAATGGCTGCTTGAAGCGAAAAATAAGGATTTTGAGGGAAGATTTAGTCACAAAAAACAGAGTTTAGCAGTGCTAAATGAGTATTTTTGTGACTAAATATCCACTCAAAAGGTCATTTTGCAGCCAAGTGAGCTATTTTTAAATAACTTCTAAAATTAAAAACTAATTCTTATGAGGTTTCTGGCTTTTCTCGTTTTCTTATTGTTCTGTGTTTTCCTGGTTTTTGCACGCTGGTATTACGTGTGCGAAGTGAAACAGACTTGCGAACCCGTGGTCGAAGAAGAACAGGATATGCGGTTGAAGTCCCTGCAATTAAAATACGATGGAGAGGTCATCTTGCGGGATTACGATGAATTTGCCTTTGGAAAAGGTCGCATTAGCCCCCGGTTGAACGCCAATAACGAGGCTTTTCTTGATACATTAGCAGAGATATTGAAGCAAGACAGTACGAAAAACGTTACTATTACGGCTTTTTATCGGGAAAGTGAAGACCAGTTGCAGCCCAGTTATTTTGAAAATATTGGTGTAGCCAGAGCAGACTCGATTCGCTTGCTATTGGTCGGTAGAGGTGTTCATGAAAATCGAATTAGCTTAGACCACGGCATCAGTGAGGATGAATCCCTACAAAAACCCTTGTTTTTTGAACTGTATGAGCCGGCTACGCTTTCCGAATACGATAAGGTCCAATTTACCTTTACAAACATGACCTTCTCGGATGCTAACTTTAAATTTGATTCTGATGAGTTTATTCCCGGACAGCCTTTTTTACTCTATGCAGACTCGCTCAAGACTTATCTTGGTTTACATTCCGATAAAAAGTTGACCATCATTGGTCATACAGATAATAAGGGAAGTCGGAAATACAATATGGACCTCGGAATGAGACGCGCGAAAAATGCTAAAAAATACTTGATAGAAGAACTTGAAATTACAGCTCCTATCGAGGTTGAATCAATGGGTGAGACTCATCCTATTGCTACCAATAAAACGAAAAAAGGGCAGCAAAAAAACCGGCGTGTCAATTTTGTAATCGAGGAGTGATATTTAGATTGCCAATATAAAAATAACGGTCGGCATCATGCCGCATATAGATACTGTCCCGGTATTTATCCAGTATTTGTGGATATTTGGATGGCTCTACAATGTAATTTTCAGTCGCCCTGAAGTTTTTAGATTTTCTTGGGATGATTGCACCCTTAGCAATGCTGAGGTAGTAGGAATTGGCGGGTTGCATCAATGTTTTTTTATAGACGAAAAGTGGCTCTGATTGAAACTGATTTCCTACTGCAATTGAGGTGTTTTTTACTTTTGTTCCATCGTCATTGGCGTACCTATCCGGAAGGACAAACCAGTCAAATCCAATTCTGGTAACGAGCAAAGAGCATATCAGAATAAGCATTCTGTGGCTTTTGCTACTGTAATATAAAAAACTTAACCCCATCATCATTGTCGCCAGAAACCCGACTTTTAGCCCCAAATAGCTTAGTTCATAATTCCTTTCCAATAATAAGGGTAAAAAGCTACCAATCGCAAATAAGATTATCAATGCCCCCCAAAAAGCGTCGATTACCTTCCGGAGTTTTCCCCGTTGATCCAGCTTGTAAAAGTGAACGCCCAAAATAAAGAGCAAGGGGAATAGCATCAAAACATAACGGGGGTAAACCCGGGGAGATGTCCAATAGACCGGAATATTTACAACGAAAGTAACGAACAGGAACAATAGGAATGAGTCGTCTTTTAAGGCGGTGAAATTACTTTTTTTAAAAAAATAAATAAACAACAGGCTCCATGGCAAAAAATGATAACTCATCTCCAAGGGGAAGCTAAACAGGTGAATGAGGGTCTCTTTGACGCCGCGTTCGAGAACGGTCCGACTGGCAGCCTGCTCCAGTAGCCCCTTCGTGATGAGCGTATCATGGTTAAATAGTGAAGATGTGTAGTAATAACTGCCTATTAAAAGTGCCAATAACAGCACTCCTTTGATATGTGCTATTGAAAATAATTTTTTCCACTCCTTTTGGTATAAAAACCAAGCCCCAAGGGTCGAAAACTGAAATAACAAAGATGGAAACCCTTTTAGCAAAAAGCCGACTGCCGTCAAAAAATACGACAATAAAAATAACGCATTCCAATTACGCTTTTTCCAATAATGGTAAATAACCATAAAGGAGGTAAATGTCACCCAGGAATAGGTGATGTCAATGAGTGCTAAAAATGAATCCCAAAATAATACTCTACCACAGGTGATAAAGGCAAAGGCACTTACGAATGCCGTTTTTCGTCCTAAATGTAACCTGACAAAGTAGTAAATAGTGGCAGCAAAGCCAAGGGTTGAAACAACGGTCGGCAGCCGGGCAACAAACTCATCCCAACGATTAAAGAGATTAAAGAATACCAATAAAATCCAGTTAAAAAGAGGAGGTTTGCTATAGTAGTAGGTCGCATGCAGCGTTGGATTAATATAATTCCCCGAATGCTTCATCTCAAAGGCGACCAGTGCCCGGATTGCTTCGTCATCAATAAACGAAATTAATCCCAAATTGATGATTAGTGCCGGAATGACTAATACCAACGCCAGCGACTGGTAAGGATAACGAAACAACAACTGCATTATGCCAGACGGGTTTTGTCTTTTTCTAAAATGATGAGTCTTTTCTTATAAAGAGCTCCTATGGCTTTTTTATAGGTCTTTTTACTAACGCCAAATCGCTCGTAAATTTCCTCGGCAGGTGATTTGTCTGTGGTGGGTATAGCACCGCCATTTTTTTTAATCATATTCAAAATCTTCTCCTCTACGGCATCAATTTTTCCCATGCCGGGACGTTGAAGAATCAGATCGATTTTTCCATCCGGTCTCATTTTTTTGATATAGCCCTTTATTTTATCTCCGGTTTTCAAGGGGTGAAATACTTCATTGCGGTAGATAACCCCGGAGTGGTCATCGTTGATAATTGCCTTCATGCCAATTGGCGTCTGTTGATAGACCATCAACTCAACTTCATCACCTTCTTTGTAGGTAGGAGGTTCATCCGACAGGAAATCTTTTATTTTTGAAGAGGCCACCACTCTGTCTGTTACCTCATCGAGGTAAACGGCAACTACGGGTCGATCTCCGACTCGCATTTTTCGTTTTTGCTCACTAAACGGAACCAATAAATCCTTGGATAATCCCCAGTCGAGGAACGCTCCGTACCCGCTCGTCGCCACCACCTCTAAGCAGGCGAACTCTCCGACGACAGCTTTAGGCTTTTCGGTTGTAGCAATTAGTCTGTCCTCTGAGTCTGTATAAAGGAAGACTTCAATCTCTTCGCCAACTTTCCAGTCGGCGGGGACGTATCGCTTTGGCAGTAAAATTTCGCCTTCATCACCCCCGTCAAGGTAGAGTCCGAAGTCCACACTTTTGACTACTTTTAATTTATTGTATTGCCCTATTTCTACCATGCTGTCGTTTTGTGCTGCAAAGTTACACTTTGAAATTAAGAATAGGACATAAGGTGATAAGTATTTACTTTTTCTTTAATGCATCAGTAGGTTTGGGTACAAAATGCCCATTCCCGCCCGCGCGCTCGTCATTGAAAGTATCGGGTACATCATTAGCTAATGTGCGTTCTTCCCATGTGATTGATGATTTGCCATCGTCCTTCCGCACCATTGAAATGCAATTTTCGACAGGACATACAAGGGAGCATAGATTACAACCGACACAATTCTCTTCGATAATCGATGGTACCCTGCCTCCATTTTGCGGGCGTGCAATAGCTTGGTGTGCGCCGTCATCACATGCGATGTAACACAGGTCGCAGCCAATGCACTTCTCACTGTCAATTTCTGCTACTACCTTGTATTTCAGGTTGAGGTGCTTCCACTCCGTGACGTTGGGGAGTGCCTTACCGGCAAAGTCGTAAATGGTATTAAAACCACGATCTTCCATGAACTGACGCAGCCCGGCTTCCATCTCTCTGACGATGCCAAAGCCATAGTGCATCACAGCCGTGCAAACCTGAACAGAAGTGGCACCGAGCAGGATGAATTCCACTACGTCGCGCCAGGTTTCAATACCACCAATGCCCGAAATCGGCACTTTATTTATAAGGGGATGTTGA
>JALVDO010000133.1 GCA_027008975.1 Saprospiraceae bacterium
TATTACTTCAATAGAATGGTATGGGCCAAATGGATTGATTACTACGACGCCCGGCAATCAGCTTACGCTAAATGTCGTTGGAGGAGGCGACTACCAAATCATTGCCACAGATGAGTTTGGATGCCACACTTCCAGCACCGTATTTGTTGATGAAATAGTCTGCCCCGTTGATTTGGAATTAGATAAAACTGTTGATAATGCCACTCCTCAAATTGGAGACCAAGTGACTTTTACCATTACCGTTACGAATAATGGTCCCGGTGGCGCAACGGGTGTTAGCATCGTAGATGAGATACCCTCAGGTTACACAAATATCAATTTGGGTGCCAACTCCAATGCTATGCTCAATGGTAACACCATTACTTGGTCGGGCTTGGTATTTGATGTTGGGGCAACTCAGAGTTTCACTTATTCGGTAACGGTAGGATATGGAGTATACACCAATGCTGCACAAATAACTACTACCAATGAAGAAGATATAGATTCTACTCCCGGTAACGGAGTCGATACGGATAATGATGGAGATTGTAGTGATGACGACGGAGATGAAGATGATGGTGATTGCGTGGAAGTAATACCCATACCTTGTTCCATCTCTGCAACGGTATCAAACCTCCTTTGTGACCAAAATGGAACGCCTTCTATCCCTGATGATGATACTTACTTTTTTTCCGTTGTGTTGAGTGGAGAAAGCACTTTTGGTGGCTGGACATCCGACAATGGGATATCGGGAACCTATGACGAGGTAATTACTTTTGGCCCCTATTCCATAGCTAACCAGCCTCAAACATCTATTGTCTTTACCGATAATGGTGATGCTTCCTGCTCAACTTCCATTACGGTTGATGCTCCGGAAACTTGCTCAAATGAGTGTGAAATTTTGATTGGAGATTATAATACTGTCTGTGATGAAAATGGTACACCTTCCTTCAATGAAGACGACATCTTTTACGTGTATATCACGGTAGATGGTCGGAATATTGGCGAAGGATGGACTAGCAGTGGTGGAAGCGGCACCTACGGGGAAGAAACACAGTTGGGACCATTTTTGATAGCAGACGGAGATTTTTCTTTAGTTATTAACGATGCCAATGATATCAATTGTACCGCTGCCGTTCTTATTGAAGCACCAAGCCCTTGCTCCAATGCCTGTGCCATTACGGATTTTTCCATTGTAGGCACGGATTGTAGTGATAATGGGACGCCGTCCATTGCTGCCGATGATATTTTTTATGCAACCATCAATGTGTCAGGGGTGAATATTAGTGGTGGATGGACATCAATAGAGGGTTTTTCCGGTAATTACAATGAGGATGTCACCATTGGTCCGTTTGATATTGCCGAAGGTGTTGTGACCCTTCATTTTGTAGATAATGCAGATAGTGAATGTACTGCGGAGTTTGTCATTACTGCGCCGGAATCCTGTTCGCCTCAATGCGAAATACTCGGAGAAATCATCAGTATTGACTGCCGGGATAATGGTACTCCTTCCATTGCGGATGATGATGTGTTTTGGGTGACGGTACAGATGACGGGTTACAATCTAGGGAATAATTGGCAGACCGATGGCGGCGCTAGCGGAGCGTATGGTGAAGCGGTTGAAATTGGTCCTTTTGACATTTCGGCAGGAGATGTCACCATCACCTTTTTTGATGAAAATGCACCGGATTGTAGCATTAGTTTACAGGCAGAAGCACCATCAACGTGTTCTGACCAATGTGCCATTTTTGCAGAAGTACTCGGCGTAGAGTGTGGTGATTTGGGAGATGACCAAACGGGGTTTGACGATGAGTTTGTTTACAGTATTCGCGTTAACGGATACAACCTCAGTGATGAGGGCTGGATTGCTTCGGACGGTACTTCGGGTGGCTATGGCGAAGAAGTGACTTCTGTTGGTCATCTCATAGCGGATGGTGATATCAATCTGACCATAGCGGACGGTGATGATAGTGGTTGTATTGCACAGGTTATTATTCATTCCCCCGAGCTGGAGATTACCTGTCCTGAGGATACCGACGAAGGAGTTTTTAGGCGGCCAGTACAGGTGTTAAGCGGCGATTTGTCTCCTTCGGATGATGCTTTCGTTGCAGGAGACTCCCTCTGCTGGTTGCCTGCGGCAAATAACGGTGGGCATTACTACGACATGGTCTCCTTTCACGTAAGTGACGAAGTTGATGAATACGAAAGATTTACCTTTGTCCTTTACACGGATATGGTATTGCAAGGGAATAGCATAGAGGGGTTGCCCGAAAATATGTACGAGGGCTTTGGAGGGTTGTTCTTCGAGGAGTACATGTTTGATGAGCCATGCTGTACCGTTCAGAATGTTGGAGACCATCCGGTAGCAGTTGGCGAGGAGTTGTATACCCCACTGACGGTAAACGTGTCGGGGATTGTGCCGGAGGGCTATCATCCTGTTTTATCATTTTCGGTACCACTTCAGGAGGATAAAGATTATACTTTGGTAACGACTACCTGGACGGAGCAGATGTTTGGGCATTACAAATGGGTTGTTGTCAGTAAGGAAGAAAGTCCGATAATCGTAAACGATAGTGACGAGTTTGAATTTACGGAAGTACTAACAGATGTCGCCTATCGATTGACATTTTTTGATTTGGCGGATGATATGACCTCTCTATTGCCACCCATAAATACCGGAATGCCGGAGACCTCTATGGATTGTGGCCTTGATGAGATGCGCTACGAAGATACCTTATTGGTAGTGGACGAATGCGAAGATGCCACTGTCACACGTCATTTTACGCTCGTTGATGTCAATGGAAACGAAACAGACTGCTCACAAGAGATTGTATTTCATCGCCCGACGTTAGATGATGTATTCTTTCCGCCAATGACAGTTCATTTTGGTTGTGGGGATACTTACGAGACAGACGCCGACGGCAATCCGCTGCCATCGGAGACGGGTTATCCGTTCATTTTTACCACAAGTGGTGTTGAAGAGTTGACGGTAGGGGCACATGAAAATGTAGGTGTCGGAATCAAAGATTTTGAGGAAAACGAAAATGGTGAATTGGTGACTATTACCCGCGAATGGACAATCGTCGATTTATGTGATAATGATACGTTGGCAAGATTTGAGCAGTTGATTAAATTTGATAACTACGAAATGCCAACGATGGTGTGTCCGATGAATAATCACAATTGTCCTTTCTCCGAAGATGGTACCATGTTGATACCGACGACGGCTTATGATTGCTTTGCTTCAGCAAACATTCCAATGCCTGAGTTTGAAGGCGGATGCGGTGATACCACTAATTTTGAAATTACAACAGAAGTCTTTAAGGTGATTGATGGACAAAATGAGTTGATAGCAACTATTTTGCCTGGTGCAGACCGCTTTGTGGCAGGTATGGAATTGGGCAACTACGTAATCCGATATTTTATGGAAGACTTTGAAGGGGCAACACAGGAGTTGTTTTGTAATTTTAGGGTGGTTGATTTGACTGAACCGGTTGCTATTTGCAATTCTAATTTGAGTGTCTCTCTCAGCGAAGTTGGACAGGCTTTTGTCCCGGTTAGTATGATTAATAATGCAAGTTATGACAATTGTGGTATTGACAGCATCCTGATAAGAAGAATTTATACACGAGACTTGGAGACCTGCGATTCGCTTAGTACACCCATTTATTCCGAATGGGGTGATCATATCGAAATCGGCTGTTGTGATGCTAATCAGCGCATTACCGTCGAATTGCGCGTGGTGGATGTCAGTGGCAATGTGAATATGTGTTGGTCATTTATTGATGTCGTGGATAATACCCTGCCCTATTGTTTTGGATTGGCGGATGAAACGGTTGATTGTGAAATTCTGCCTTATTATTTTAATGCCAATAATACCAATCAACTCCAGACATTATTCGGATTACCGCAGGTTTATGATAATTGTACAGCAGAGGCAGTTGAACTGGAGCCAATCGCCAACCTCTCGCGATGTGGTACCGGTACGATTATCCGGCGTTTTATTGCAATCGACCTTGTTGGACAACAATCTCAGGATACTTTCTTCCAGGTTGTCACACTGGAGGGTGACTTACGATATGAAATAAAATTTCCAAAGGATGCAACGACAGATTGTATCCACTCTGCCGATACGCTTGAATTGTATCACCCTGGCTGCGACTCGCTTGTCGTTTTCTACAACGATGAGATTTCGACGAATACGGGGAACGATGCCTGTTATCTGGTGCAGCGAACCTATCACGTCATCAATTATTGTGAATGGGATGGTATCTCCCCTCCGGTAACAATATCACGAGATGAAAACTGCAATGGTCAGCAAGGCGAAGAAGACGTTTGGGTGCTGGTACGCCCTGATGTCGCCTATATTGACAAAGATAGCATTGCTAATAATACGAATCCGGCAATGGGCGAAAAAGGGACATCTTGTGATGGGGACTCCAATCCGGCAGGTATTTGGAGAACTGTGGCTTCGACCGGGCACTGGATTTACAGGCAGCAGTTGGAAGTATATGATACTATTGCTCCCGTCGTTATTTATGATATTCCCAATCCTTTCTGTACCGATACACTAGTCTGTACGGCAGATGTTGTACTGGAGTTCTCT
>JALVDO010000134.1 GCA_027008975.1 Saprospiraceae bacterium
CATCTTCCACAAGCGCACTCGAAAGCTGGAAAAACGCATCAACAAAGATAGCAACTACCTCGCGTGGAAAACGGGCGTACTGGTATTCGATAATACCCTTGCCAATATCGTAAAGTCAATCAACGATCTGTACGATGCCCATATCATCATCACCAATGAGCAGATAAAAAATTGTGAATACACCGTCTCCTTCCGCAACCAATCCCTCGACTCCATATTGAAGGTGCTGGAGGAGTTGACCGGATTGGAAATCGAGCGCAAGGGAGATCAGGTTTTGATTTCGGGGGAGGGATGTTGACGGATTACTATAATAGGTTTCATGTTGCGAAAATACCTTTTTATTGCATTATTATTCACCGCCGCAATCGCCTCGGGGCAGGAGGTTGATTTGTCAAAAAGAATATCTCTTGAAGGAGAAAACCTCACCATTGAGCAAATCATCAGGGAAATAGCAGCGCAGGGTAATTTCTACTTTGCATACAGTAAAAAATCCATCAATGCAGGGCGCAAAATCAGTCTTATCGCCGATAATACTCCGGTCAAAGACGTTTTGCAGCAGCTCGAAGGGATAGCCGGTATCCAATATTCGGTAGTAGAACAACAGATTGTATTAAAACCCCGAAAACAACCGCAAAAGGAAAGGAAAAAATCAACTCCCAAAAGACACACTTTAAGTGGCTTTATCAGAGATGCACAGACGGGTGAAACGCTAATTGGCACCACCATCTATATCCGTGATAGCGGACAGGGAACCATTGCCAATGAGTATGGTTTTTTCTCCCTTTCAATGCCTGCGGGCAAATACGATATCGAAGTATCACACATCGGCTACGACCGGCTACATCAAACCATTAACCTTGTCACAGACCGGAAGATTTACCTTGCATTATCCGCAAGCCCCACTTCGCTCCCCGCCATCATCCTGACGAACAGTGAACAATCATCCGAACCGGAGCACTATCGGATTGGCAAACAGAAATTATTACCTTCCGAAATGAAAAACATCCCCGAATTTGGGGGAGAAGTCGGTCTTGTCAAAAGCCTACAAACGCTACCGGGCATCAAGACCCACAGCGATGGCTCCGCCTACTTTTTCGTACGGGGCGGCAATAAGGATCAGAACCTGATTCTCATCGACGATGCGCCCGTTTACAACCATTCGCACCTGTTTGGGTTCTACTCCATTTTTATTCCCGACTTTACGAAAAGTATCACCATTTACAAAAGTGATATTCCCGTCAATCAAGGGGACAGACTTGCCTCCCTTATCGACATTCGCACGAAGGACGGCAACCTCAATAAATGGGGACTGATGGGTATTTTCAATCCATTGGTCTCCACCATTGCTTTTGAGGGGCCCATCAGGAAGGAAAAGAGTTCGATTTTTGCCTCCATCCGTCACTCCAATTTCAAATGGCTATACAAAGAAAGGATTCCGGAATTAAACCTTTATTTTTTAGATTTTAACTTCAAGTTTAATACTAAAATTAACGATAAAAACCGCTTGTACTTTACCGCATTCAGAGGAACTGATGTGGTTGACAATGTCAATATCCTCAGCAATGGAAGGGATGGTATTGAATGGACAAACGGTACATCGACAATACGGTGGAACCATATATTTAATGATAAATTATTTCTCAATAGCCTCGTGTATGCGAGCGCTTATCAGTATATTTTCAGGTATAACGATATACTTTGGACATCGGCAATTACCAATGCAAGCCTGAAGTTTGATTTTGCCGATTATGTTACGCCGGATTTGACCCTGCGCTTTGGTTTCAACCAAAATATTCACGCTTTCAACCCCGGTAGTATTTCCCGCTCCGGTGAGGTCGGCTTTTTGCCCACTATTCCAAAAAATCAATCTCGTGAAAAAGTGCTTTATTTCAATGCCAACCACCACCTGACCGAGCGACTGTCCTATAATGCCGGATTCAGAATACCGATTTGGTCTAACTTCGGACCGACAACTGCCTATCGTTTTGATAAGAATTACCAGGTGACGGATACACTTCATTTTGGTGGCAATGACGAATACGAAAGCTTTTTTAGCATCGATCCCCGTCTGAGCCTGCGCTACGCTTTAAATGATAAAGCTGCTGTGAAAGTGAGCTTCGGCAGGTACCACCAATTTATGCAATTATTGTCCAATTCGACAACGCCTTTTACCTCTCTTGATGTCTGGATACCGAGTGGTGCTAACACCCCGCCACAGGAGGCTAAGCAGTTTTCTTTGGGATATTACCATACATTTGACCGACGGCGGTTAGAATTTAGGACAGAGGCTTACTACAAAAAGATGAATAACCAAATCGACTATAAACCTCACGCCAATATGCTACTCAATCCGCTTGTCGAAGGAGAGTTGCGACTTGGAGACGCCTGGTCTTACGGACTGGAATTGTTTCTGAAAAAGACGACAGGACGATTGTCAGGATGGGCTGCCTACACCTATTCTCGGACGTACCGGCAAACCCCGGGCATTAATAATGGGAAAAGATACCCGGCGTTTTATGACCGCCCACACGATTTTTCTGTCTATCTCTCCTACCGGATGAGTGAGCGTGCCAATATCTCTGCCAACTGGGTCTTTAATACGGGTTCGGCTATTTCTACCCCTGTTGGGTTTTATGAATACAACAACCAAACCATTCCCATTTATGGGGATAAAAACAATGATCGGCTACCCAATTATCATCGACTGGATGTCGCCCTCAATATTAAGTTAAACAAAAGAAAAAGGAAGAGTCAACACGAGCTGAATTTATCGATTTATAACCTATATGCGAGGAGAAATCCCATTTCTTTGAATTTCAACAAAGTCCTGACAGCTAATGGGAAATTTGTCGTTCCCTCTAATGTTTTTGGAACAAACGAACTGGAATCGACACAAACTATTTTATTGCGATTTATGCCTTCGCTTACCTACAAATTTAAAATTTGATGAAGACCGGAGTCCTGTTTTTTATATTGCTATTTTTTCTTACTTCCTGTGGAGAGGAAGCTGTTGATTGGAAGTTGGAGGACAGAGCGCCCGATACCATTGTTGTAGAAGCCATCGTCACGAGTGATCGGCACCACTTTCGTGTTAAGCTTTCTCAGCCGTTCTACAAGTCCGATGAAAGTCCTATGGCGGTCACGGGCGCGACGGTATCCATTAGGCGCGGACAGGAGACATACCTATTAGAGGAAACAACAGGTAGCCCCGGTCTTTACGTCAATCCGGTCTATACCGACAATCCCATTGGCGCGACCTATTACTTAGAGGTAATCGCCGAAGGTAAGACCTATCGGGCAAAAGCAGTTATGCCACCTGTCAACGTCTTTGATCACATTGGCTTCAATCGCGTCCCGGATACAGACAGCATGATGATTGGGCAGGTTCCAAAACAATTTAATGAGTTTGAGCAGGCTATGTACGAGATTACCATCGATTGGTCACACCTTAGCAGTACGGCACCAACCCGGGCAAAACTGTACTACTATACTTTTAATACCGTTGATGTAAGCCAGATATTCGCTCCTGAAAAAGAGAAAGTGCGTTTCCCTGTAGGTAGTTATGTCATTGTCCGCAAGCATTCCCTATCACCCGAATACGCTGAATATCTCCGGGCGTTGGTCGCAGAGACCCAATGGCAGGGCGGAATTTTTGAAGAGACTAGAGATAATCTACCGACTAATATCAGCAATGGGGGCTTGGGCTTTTTCAGCGCTTGCGCGGTACTGACGGATACTTTGGTGGCAGAATGAAATTTTTTTTTGAAAAAAAATAGGGTAAAGCAGGATTGGTGTGTATTAAGGGCGTAAAGCAATTAATTAACGATGAAGTTCTTAAAAAAATCATGGCTTCATAAAAAAACACACACATCATGAAAAGATCAAATTTTGTTTTAACGCTCGGTTTATTTTTATTTTTGGCATTGAGCCAATCATGTACAAAGCAGGAGGAAGCATTAGCACCACAACTTCCACCTGAAGAAACCTTTCTGGTTGACTTTAACGGTTTTGATGATACGGATACTACCAAGTCCTTCACCAATTGGTTTTACGCAGCAATCAATGTTGCCTACTGGAACCTCGTTGTGGATGTAGAATTAGCGGTGCCGGTTGCATCATTCAAGGAAGCTTTTAACCACGAAGCTATTTTTCAGGGAGATGATACTTGGAAGTGGGTTTATTCCGTAACAGTAGATGGTACCACTTATACTGCCGAACTATTCGGCAAAAAACTATCCGAAGAGGAAGTACAGTGGGATATGTACGTTTCCCAGCAAAATGGATATACGGATTTTCACTGGTACACCGGTGTCGTAAAGACCGACCACACCGCTGCCAACTGGACTGTCTTTGACAATGTGGCAGGAGTTCCCTATGAAATGATTAGCATTGATTATGTGAAAGACGTCACCGCAGGAACACAACAAATTACCTACACCAATATTATACCCGATAGTCCCGAAAACGGTGGATACCTCAGCTATGGCTCACAGGTAGATTACCTGAATGTCTTCTACGACATCTATAACAAAAAGAAAGACAATTTAACCGAAATCGAAGCAAATACGAATACAAAAGAAGG
>JALVDO010000135.1 GCA_027008975.1 Saprospiraceae bacterium
TGGCCAGGTAAAAACAACAGAATTAGGGGTTGCCGTTCCACAAGTTACCTGTGGGGTGGCAATAGGGTCAATAACAAAAACAGTGACGGATGCTGTGGAAGGACACCCTGCTCCGTCCGAAGCATTGACCGTATAAGTTGTAGTCGTTGTTGGTGAAACGGTATAATCGGCTGTATTAGGCCCACCAACCCAACTGTAAGTTTGGCTACCCGATGCTGTCAATGTAAGCGATTGCCCAAGACACAAATCGGGATCCACCGGACTAATTGTCACCTGACTAGCAGGAAAAATATCAATATCAAACTCAAACGTATCCCTACATTGCGTCGCCGCATCCGTCCCATAAACTACATAGTGATAAGAACCGACAGGCAAGGTAAATTCACGTCCCCCGGTTTCGTCGGGAGCATCCTCCCATTGATAAATATCAGCTCCATAGGGCTCGACATAAAACAACTCGTTCTCGCATAAATTAAACGGTATATCAACTCCAACCTCGGGCTGAGGATTAATGGTAATGGTCGCCATATCCGTATCCGGGCAATTATTGTTATTCAATCCCGTCACCTGTATATTGGTTGGGCTGTGATTAATGGTGACCGTAATAGAATTACCAGAGCCCAAATTCAGCCCGCTATCACTATCTACCCATGTATAAGAAACGCCCCCTGTTGCAGAAAGCACCACATCGTCTCCGGCACAAACCGCATCGTCATAGGGATCCAACAGCACGGTAATTAAATCAAATGCAGCATTGGTCGTTGTGGGTTCAGAAGAACAACCATTACTTGTAACGATTAGCGTATATGTACCCGGCTCTGTTGCATCATTGGGGTTTTGGACATTAGAGCTGTATCCGTTAGGGCCAGTCCATTGGTAGGTCGCTCCTGCATCAGCAGGACTAACACTTCCGGTAAGTTGAAAGGCGCCTCCAAAACAGGGACTGTCAGATGTAGCGGTTGCAACTGGAGGTGGCGTTTCTAAGATATCGAATGTCACATTTCGATTACAGTTGGTTGCCGGATTTTGTACCAAAATAGAGTAGTTGTTTCCATCCGCCAATCCGGAAAATGTCACCGGCATATCACTTGAAATAGGCGACTGTCCCGGAATCATACTTCCTCCTTGATCAAAAATAGTGTATGTCCAAACCGTTCCGGGATTACCAACACCCGTCACGGTAATCCACCCGTCATTGGCACCGGGGCAGGACTCATCGTGCAATTCAACAATAATGGGGTCACCATCGTCACAACAAATTGCTGTGGCTATAAAGTTGTAAGGAGTTCCACTATTGCAACCGATCTGCGTCCACGAGCCGGCATCACCATCAGAATAAACCGTAGCATTAACGTGCAAGTCTGCTCCTGTCACTCCAGGAGGGCAATCGGGTACCGTAAGTTTCCAACAAAATTCTTTGGGAGGAGAATCAATACCAACATTGGCGCAATTACCACTTCCATCACCCCAGTTATTACCCGGATCGCCATCATTGGGGGTTCCACCACAACCAAGCCCCGAACTGGAATCATAAGCAAATCCCGGACCAAAAACAGCACCTGTGTTACATGAAACCCATGAATCATACCAACCCCAAGAACCATCTCCGCCACACGAAGGTGGAATTTGTAAACCATGAGGTGGCCCTGCCCAACCAGCCCCCCAGTCCAACACTAGAGAGTGTAACCATTCAATTGTACCCGTCGCATTCGCATCCCAAGCATTAACGGTATAGCAAAAAGTCACCTCTTGGCCGGAGGAATAAGTCCCATTGACAGGAGGAGGTGTAACGGTCAGTTCGTTTTGAAACAAACAAGCGTTGCAACTAAAAGAAGAGGTCAAGTCCATCGTAAAATCACCGTTGTCGTTAATGTCGCCACCGGAGACCATAACGGTGATGGATTCTAAAACGGAAAGATTAGAAATGGAAACAGAAACTGTTCCCCCACTACCAACAGCACAATCAATTGGAAACAAATGGTCACAATCCGAACCCAAATAAACTACTATAGTAGGATTCGACATCCCATTGATTGTAATATCCAACAAATCCGAAACTGCATCAAAATGGTACCAAACTTCATTGGCAGTTGAAGTAGAACCTCCTGTACAGCCCGAGAAATTGGGGTAAGGCGAAATAGGCGTGGCTCCATTTGTTGTCCCGTTCACAGATAGAACTGTCGGCACGGTAGCAGGGCAGGCAGAAGGTTCAATAAGTGTTAATTGTTCAGCTGTAGAGCAATCATCATTAGCAGGCTGTGCCCATGCTGTTTGAACAAAAAACAGGGCGAAAAGCATCAAAAAGTAGGATCTCATAAATTATTTATTTTACGAGCACGTACGCACTACAGTTTATGATTCCTACAACAAGTAGCCACCACTGGTTCAATTCCATTCTACTGAATGGTGAAAATGTTTAAATACGCGCTCAAAATTCAATAATACCAGCTAAAACAAAACCGGTAAAAATCGTTTTCCTTTTTAGTAGAGGAGATTGCTAAAAAACAATCGCTCAATTGTTATTCATGTAATCATCTGAACTAAAATATGGGGAATCAAATGGGCATACCCGCCCGGAATAGGGTGCAAATTTAGTAAGAAATATTCAAAATTACAATCTCAAAAAAATGTTTATTGACAATTAGCTAATTAACGACAACTATCTTTTTATAAAAATCCTGCCCGAAGTAATCTAATTTCAAAAAATAAATCCCTTGCGGAAAGCCTTCCAATGAAATATTCTCTCGAAAAATACCCGAGTGTAAATCCGCTTGTTGTTCTTTCAATAACCTTCCGGTAACATCATAGAAAGACAAGTGTAACTTCGAGGCAAACCTGCCTTCAATGTCCAATGTAAAAACCCCTCCGTTAGGGTTGGGATAAATGTTAAATTTTGTCAAAAAATCAGGTCGCCGCACCCCATCCACTATCATTACCTCAAGCGTAGTACTATCTGTTCCACACTCATTTGTTACATGCAGGGTAACGACATAAGTACCCGGGGATTCATATAGGTGGACAGGTGCTATTTCTTCAGAGAAACCGCCATCTCCAAAATCCCATAAATACTCATTAGCAAAAACCGATTGATCTATAAAACCAACCGTATCTTGTGACATCTCTATATCAAAATGCGCATCTGGATTGCCCAGCACAACGACGGCTTCAACTTGAGTCAAAGTCGAATTTCCATTTTGATTGAATGCGTAGAGAGTCGCATTATAAGTACCTGGCTCACTGTACTCAACAATGGGATTTTCATCGGAAGAAACATTTGGATTCCCACCGGGAAATTCCCAAAACAAACTATCGTAATTAGAGGCATTGTTGGAAAACTCCACCATCAAGGGCCCACAACCCATTGCATTGGCAAATGTAAAATCAACAACAGGCAAGCTGGTATCAATAATCACATTTTCCGATACTGTCGCCTCCCCACAAGTGCCCACAGCAGTCAATATCACCTCATACACACCTGATTCCGAATAAACGTGAGAGGGACTCATCTCTTCACTATTCGTACCATCACCAAAATCCCAAAAGAAAGCGTCCGCCCCTTCTGAAGACACAAAAAACTGAACCGCCGTACCATTCACCTCACTATAAAACGAAACGGATGGCATTCCCAACACCTCAACTGCATTCTCTACGATGGCAGTATCACTTCCCAGTTCGTTGGAAACAACCAAGGTAACATCATACACTCCTTCCGCATTGTAAATCACCGTCGGATTCGATTCGACGCTGTTAGCCGGTTCTCCTCCGGGGAATGCCCACTCGTAAGTATAAGCTGTACCCTGTGGCGAAGCCTCAAAGGTTACCTCCATTGGGCTACAGCCAAAATCTACCGAAGTAGAAAATCCAGCCTGTGGTGGAAAAACAATATTCACTTCTTGCTCAATACTATCGCTGCCGCACTGATTTGTGACAATCAAAGCAACCGTGTAATTACCGGCAACCTCGTATGTATGGATAGGAGTTTCTTCAACTGACCCCGTGCCATCGCCAAAATCCCACAGGTAGGAATCGACATTTTCTGTACTTGGACTAAAAGATACAAAGCCCGTACCAGGTGTGTTATCATAATCAAATGCAGCATTAGGAGCCGCGCCAACGCTAATCAGAACATTTGACGAGAGGTCACTTCCGGCAATATTTGTGACCATCAGACTCACATTATAAGTACCGGGTTCCTCAAAAACAACAGTTGGACTGGCCTCAGTACTACTAGAGGGTATCCCGCCGTTAAACATCCATAGGTAGGAATAACTATCGTTTTGTGGCGAAGCCTCAAAAGTCACCTCCAGTGGGCTACAACCCTCCGTTGCGGAGCTTGTGAAACTTGCCTGCGGCGGAAACACAATCGTCACTTCCTGTTCCGCACTGTCACTACCGCAATCATTGGTCACGGTGAGTGTGACGGTATAGGTACCTTCTTCCGCATAGGTGTGAACAGGATTTTCCATTGTAGAAGTATTTCCATCTCCAAAATCCCATACGAAACTATCGGCATTCTCCGAGCTTGAATTGAAGGTTACCTCACCGGAACCGAGCGTGTTTTGAAAATCAAACTCGGCA
>JALVDO010000136.1 GCA_027008975.1 Saprospiraceae bacterium
ATCTTGTATTGACCTCATTTTACTACAGAAATCAAATGAAGTAATATTGCCCAAATTTTCAATAATAACTTTCTCTTTGGTTACTTCGCCATTTCCGTAATCATTGAGTACCACACCTTCATACCTTTGATTTTTTGTCAATTCAAAATTTTTGAAATATTTATCGGGATTCAGAATTATTTTTAAATCCTCTATGACCTTTTGTCTGGGATTTTCTGTTTCACAACTATATCTGCCATAAGTGTTTTGAAGGTCAAGTGCCTTGAGAAATTGACGAATAATAGCCTTTTCATCCGATTTTGAAACATCTATTCTTTTGACGGGGACTGTTCTTTCCTCCTTGTCGAAGGTGACTTCGTCTAGGGGGTAATATTCAGGATATCCTTCAACATAAGTGAGTGTGTGCCGGACAGTTGTGTTATCATAGAACACATAATCTGTTATTATGCTGAAAAGGCGTGGGTCGCGATCATCGAAAGCTAATTCTTCCTTTGATTCTCTTCTGTGCTTAAATTGTTCTTTAGGCTTCGCGCAGCTAACAAGTACTAAAATGATGATACCTAAGGTACAAAATTGCATTAATGTATTTTTCATTTTTTTGAAATTTTTACTTGATTATCTCATCCATCATTGGCTCATAGATGGCATATAGTTTATAGGGTAGCCACATTTTGAATTTGCTTCCATTGGTGGATTTTATCCAATAGCCGCTACCGGATTCATCCCATTCCTTTTTTAGCTTTTGCAGGCGCAAATCGAAGGAAGAGAGGTCGTCCAAATTGTCTATTATAACATTTACCTCCCGTAGTTCGTCCCCAAAAATATTTATTTTAGGCGATACGATTGTCGCAGAAAGTTCTCGGTTGTTGGCTTCTGCAAAATTTGAAAAATAGCTGTTAATATTAGTGATTAGTTCAAAATCTTTGCCATGTTTGAGCCTATATTGAGTGTAGTATAAGACGTCGAGCACGGTAACGAATTGTTCCACTATTTCCTCTGAGGATGCTGTTTCCATATTTATTTTGTCTATATATCGCTTTATGGGCTTATTCCTCTGTGTGACAATTGTTGGTCGTTTCGAAACGTCCTCACAATCAGGATCCCCTGTTAATCGAATCAGGGTATTGCCTACAGAAGCCCCTCCCTCGAATACAAAAGTAAGACTATCTATAATTTTGTAGGTATTGGAATCACAGGGAGTGCCAACGGTAGGAACTTTTTCCGGATTTGTCGTTTTTTTACAAGCAGAATATACTAAGAGTAAACATAAGGACAACAATAGACGTGATGATTTCATGACTAAGTGATTTTTTGACTGGATTAAATATACACAAATATAACGCCAATTGATAAAATCCGCAAGGAAACTCGAAAAATTTTAACCGTATCCTCTACTTCTACTCACATACCTGTTTAGCATAGGGTAACTGGCAATGGAGGCGATAATAATCAGGCATCCATAGACGAAGTTGATGTTGAAATCTTCACCATCGCCAAGTAGTAACCAGGCAAGGATGATACCATAGACCGGCTCCAGATTAATGGATAAGTTTGCCAAAAAGGCAGAAATGTACTTTAAGGCTTTTAGTGCCAACACATAAGCAAGTGTCGTGCACAATAGCGACAAAATCAGGAGGTACCCAAAATCTAACCAACCGGGTAAAAACGACCCCAAATTTCCACCTGTTATCCTGACAATAGGCAATACAATCGACAAAAACAGCCAGGCGCTCCCCAACTCGATAAAGGTGATGTCCAGCGGGTCGGCATCATCAATGGCTTTTTTGTTTAGGATGGAAAAAAGAGAAGCGAAGAACGCCGAAGCCAAGCCGACTACCATACCATATCCAATATCAATCTTAGCACCGTTGAGTATGAGCCACATGCCGGGAACCATCGCCAGTCCGAGTAATAACTCAAAGGGGCGAAACCGCCTGCCTAGTAGCAAGGGCTCAAATATGGATGTAAAAAAGGAAGAGGTCGCAAGACAAATTAGCGCAACGGAGGCATTTGCCAGTTTGACGGACCCATAAAAAGTAATCCAATGTAAGCCTACAATGATTCCGACCAATGCAAAATAAATGATTTGCCTACGGTTCATTTTGTTTAAAATATCGGCGATGTTGACCAAAAACAAAAGGCTTAGGGAAGTAATCAACACCCGCCACCACACAATCATCAGGGCTGAAAGTTGAATCAAATCACCCAATATCGCCGTGAATCCAAATAGAAAAATTGCAATATGCAAATTCCGAAGGGCTATTTGCTTATTATTCAAGTGTTGCCTTTTTTTGTTGGATGAGAATGTCTAAAATATCGGCAGCAGCCTGTGTTATTTTTGTCCCCGGACCAAAAATACCTGCGACACCTTTTTGATATAAATAATCATAATCCTGCGGGGGAATAACTCCACCTGCGATGACCAAAATATCCTCCCTGTTATATTTTTTTAGTTCGTCAATAATCTCGGGAATCAGTGATTTGTGCCCGGCAGCCAGTGATGAAATGCCCAAAATGTGGACATCGTTTTCTATTGCCTGACGAACGGCTTCCTGTGGTGTCTGGAATAAAGGTCCAATATCGACATCGAAGCCCAGATCGGCAAATCCCGTTGCTATTACCTTCGCTCCACGGTCGTGTCCGTCCTGTCCCACCTTGGCAACCATGATTCGAGGTCTTCTACCATCCAATTCTGCAAACTCATCGGAGCGTGCTAGTGTTTTTTTGTACGAATCATCCATATTTATTTCTCTTGCATAAACCCCTGTTATTGATTTTGACGTAGCGACGTATCTGGTGAAAGCTTTCTCCATGGCATCCGATATTTCGCCCAATGTCGCTCTTGCACGTGCTGCTTTTACTGCAAAATCCAGTAAATTACCTTCGCCGGTTTCGGCACAAAGATAGAGTTCGTTCAATAATGAAGTAACCTCTTCATTATCTCTTCCTGCTTTTATTTTATTGAGGCGTTTTATTTGGGATAACCGGACGGCATCGTTGTCTATTTCCAGAATATCCATTAAAGTTTCTTCTTCCTGTTGGAAAATATTAACGCCAATCAGTCTGTCTTTTCCACTGTCAATGCGAGCTTGTTTTTTTGCAGCAGCCTCTTCGATTCTCATCTTGGGCAATCCCTGCTCAATGGCTTTTGTCATTCCGCCCATTTCTTCGACCTCCTGTATTAGCTTCCATGCTCTTTTGACCAACTGGTCTGTTAGGTATTCGACGTAATTAGATCCTGCCCAGGGATCAACTATATGAGTGATTCCCGTTTCCTTTTGCAAAAATATTTGAGTGTCCCTCGCTATTTTGGCAGAAAAGTCTGTCGGTAGGGCGATGGCTTCATCTAGTGCATTGGTATGCAGCGACTGGGTACCACCCAGTGTTGCCGCCAATGCTTCTATGCACGTTCTTGCCACATTATTATAAGGGTCTTGGGCTGCCAGACTCCAACCTGATGTCTGACAATGGGTTCGCAGTGCCATCGACTTAGGATTGGAGGGGTTAAATTGTTTGATGAGTTTTGCCCATAGTAGTCGCCCCGCTCTCAATTTGGCAATTTCCATAAAGTGATTCATTCCAATACCCCAGAAAAAGGAGAGTCGGGGTGCAAAGTCATCAATGGATAAACCCGTCTTCAAGCCTGTGCGAATGTATTCCAATCCATCTGCCAGCGTATAAGCCAATTCTATATCTGCCGAGCCACCGGCTTCTTGAATATGATAACCGGAAATGCTGATAGAGTTAAAGCGGGGCATATTCCTTGTTGTATATTCAAAAATATCTGCTACAATTCGCATTGATGCCGCAGGAGGATAGATGTAGGTGTTTCGCACCATGAATTCCTTGAGGATGTCATTCTGTATGGTTCCGCTCAATGCTTTTGCTGGTACGCCCTGCTCTTCGGCTGCCACAATAAAAAATGCCATAATGGGTATGACCGCCCCGTTCATCGTCATGGAAACAGACATTTTATCCAGCGGGATTTGGTCAAATAGGATTTTCATATCCTCGACGCTATCAATGGCAACACCGGCTTTCCCAACATCTCCTTTTACTCGCTCGTGGTCGGAATCATACCCCCGATGCGTTGCAAGGTCAAAAGCAACAGATAACCCCTTTTGTCCTTGTGCCAAATTCCGGCGATAAAAAGCATTGCTTTCTTCTGCGGTAGAAAATCCTGCATATTGGCGAATGGTCCACGGTTTGCCTGCATACATTGAGCTATATGGTCCTCGGAGATAGGGCGGTATTCCCGAAACAAAATCGAGGTGGCCTAACGACCCAATTTCCTCCGTACCAATATGCGGACTTACCGGTATTTGTTCGGCGGTTTCCCAATATTTGGCTGTTTTGCCATTTCTTTTTCCGTAAGGGAGGGAGGTATCTAACGCTATTTTTTTTAAATCCGGCTTCATTATTGTTGTTTATGCCCCGTTGTTATCCCACAAAGATAAGTTGTAACTATTCAGCTACCCACT
Organism: Saprospiraceae bacterium; assembly: GCA_027008975.1. GTDB lineage: Bacteria > Bacteroidota > Bacteroidia > Chitinophagales > Saprospiraceae > JALVDO01. The sequence goes on from JALVDO010000136.1 coordinate 4,482, forward strand.
GTTTTTGTCCTAAAATGCTCTTTTTCCCCCTGTTTTTGTAAAAAAAATCTTATTACGCCCTGCGTAACTGCGATTTTTTTTACTCCTGACGA
>JALVDO010000137.1 GCA_027008975.1 Saprospiraceae bacterium
CAGAATATCGTAAATATCACTTCGACCACGCGTCAGTTCGATGTACATCTCTTCGTTGTCAATGAGATAGGCATTTCGCCTACGCTTGGAAGGGACAATACAGGGCAATTTGGAATTTTCAAAACCTTCCCGCGAAATGAAACGGATAGACCGACAGGCGGAAATACCCCTGGGTAATCGCTGAAAAATATACAGCAGGCCATCCAATTCGACTTTTTCGGGGTCGTTAATACTTCCGTAAATTTCAGGGTTTAGTAATTTTAAGGCTTCAATCATGGCACCACCTGATATCCCAAGTGGCTTGTAAGAACCTCTGATAAAGAGGTGATTCATGGCTATGTATAATCGCTTAATCGCGGCTCTGGATTCTTGTGCCCGCTTTCGTTCTGCATTGGATAATGCTCTTGGATGTGAAGACATATTCTTTTTAAATCGCAAAGGTAAACTTTTTCGGGGTCTCTGACCAACCTTTTTGCAATTGATTTCCGTCTATTACCATAGAAAAAGTCTTAAAGTTTCCTTAATTTATGTTAAAAGGCACTTTTTTTTGTTATTATATCATTGGCTTCCTTATCTTTATACGTAGAAGTTGTTTAAAAATAGCTCACTTGACTACAAAATGACCTTTTAAGCGAATATTTCGTTACAAAAATACTCATTTAGCGCTGCTAAACTCCGTTTTTTGTAACTCATCTTCACTTAAAATCTCTATTTTTCGCTTCAAGCAGCCATTCTTAAACAACTTCGTAGAAAACCTCCTGAAGCTAAAGTATTTACAGGGTAATTAGCCCTTTTTTTTTAAACCCTTTAATTTTTTTTAGTTATGAAGAACAGAACTTTCTCTTTGTTGACGCTTTTTGTCATGGCGCTTTTTATGTCTTCCTGTTTTCAGGATAAAGAACAAGTTGATATTTATCATTATACTGATGAAGAGCTAAATATTCTTAGTAAATCTCTTGATTTGCCTGAGATTCGCGACGAATACACCATTAAGTTTCCAAAACACATGAGAGACCGGGGACTTCGCCCACCGAGCATCAACGATGCAAAAGCCACAGTTGGGCGCGTCTTATTTTACGACAAAAAATTGTCAAAAAACAATTCCATATCCTGTGCGTCCTGCCATAATCAGGCATTGGCTTTTGCCGATGACAAGGCGCTGAGCGATGGATATGAAGGGCTAAAGACCAAGCGAAACTCGCTTGCGCTGGCTTCCGTTGTCAACTTCCCTACTTATTACGGTGGGTCTAACTCCTTCATCAGCGGATCCATTGTGCGACCAAGATTCTTTTGGGACGAAAGAGCCGGAACGGTAGCGGAGCAATCTACGATGACCATTCAAGACAATATCGAGATGGGCATGAATCTCGATGATTTAGCTAGAAAAGTTCAGGATGTGGATTATTATCAGGTATTATTCAAAAAAGCTTATGGCGATGTACCCATTACTAAGGAAATTGTATTGGATGCCGTTCAGGAGTTTGTCAATTCTTTTGTTTCTGCCGATTCTAAATTTGACCACGAAATGGATATTTACGGCAATCCTGAAGTTGATTTTGGCGGCTTTAGCGATTTGGAAAATATGGGGAAAAGATTATTCCTCGAAAATTGCTCTTCTTGCCATAGTGCTGATATGTCCACCCCTGTTGAGACGACTGCCAATAATGGACTAGATGAAGAATACAGCGATATCGGCTTAGAAGGATTTACAGGTAATCCATTGGACAGGGCAAAATTCAAAGTACCACCGCTGAGGAATATTGAATTCTCCGCACCTTATATGCACGATGGCCGTTTTGCTACGCTGGAAGAGGTGGTGGAACACTACAATTCCGGAATTAAGAACAATGCACACCTCGACAGCCGCCTGCGAGACAGCAACAGCAACCCTAAGCGACTGGGATTGACTGAGACCGAGAAAAGTGCCCTCGTAGCCTACATGAAGACTTTTACTGACAACAATTTCCTTAGTGATAAAAAATTCAGCGACCCGTTTAAATAAAAATGTTTAGTGAAAAATGAACCAGGGCGGTGCGTTTTCGTATCGTCCTGTTTTATTTCTCCCCCTGCACAATTTTTATAATGAATAAAATAATTTATCCTTTCATATTTATTATCCTGGCTATAAACCTGTCCGGACAGAAATTCCTTCAGCTCGAATCCTATGGTCAGGCGAAAACGCAAAAGATTGCTATTGGTACCCCCATATCTTACAAGCTATCCGATCATTCGGAATGGGAGGTGGGGATAATTCGAGATTTTCTCATAGAAGAAAATAAAATCGAACTGGAGGATCGATTTCTTTCATTATCCGACATTAAAGCTCTTCGATTCAACAGGAGGTTTGCTAAAGTCGTACAGTCCGGACTTTATGTATTTGGTGCATCATGGTCAACTTTTGCACTATTGGGTTACACCTTCGATAGAGACCCTGCGACGCATTACAGTACATTTGATTTGGGCGTGACCCTCAGCTCCGGTTTGTTGGGTTGGGGAATTGGCAAATTATTCAAATACAAGACATTTAAGGTTGGGAATCGAAAAAAACTGAGATTAATTGACATCACTTTTTAGTTTTTTTGTGAAAAATTAAAAAAAATCAGCCCTTTATAATGTCTCAAAAAAAAATCTTAAAAACCTCATTAACAATAATGTATAATAAATAATTTACATTATTTTATGTCACTTTTTTTTATTTTTTATCAAAAATCAAAGTGCTTCTTTCTTTTTCTTTGCACTATCAATACGAGAAAACGTCCTCCGGGTTTTATCCTTCGAGGATTTTCAAAAATATAATTGGGTGAGTGTTTGTTCAAGGGAAGCCTTTTCAAAAAGGGCTTCTCTTTTTTGTTTTTAGCTACAAAATTTCTACTTTTGCCACCAAGTATTAAGAGCATCCACCCCAAAACCTTGTGTTCCACTTAAAAAAATTCTACTACTATGAAATGGTCAACCATTCTACTTTTAGCACTATTGGCAATATACTCTACCGCGTGTAAAGATACGCCCTCAGCGACAGTACGAAAAACACCGCCAAGCTCTCAACCCGATGGCCATAACGAAAGCGCTGCTAATACAGCGAACACTACGGGTGCCAAAGGGAATAGCTCCAACCTCGTTCCTTATGTTCCCTTTAAAGAAAGTGATGTTGTTGACTTCAAGAACAGGATGAAGCAACCCAATACGGTACTAATTGACGTCCGCACCCCGGGTGAGGTCAAAAAGGGTACAATTGACGGTGCCATCAATATGAATGTATTGGACAAGTCCTTTTTGCTGGATATCCGCAAGTTGGATAAGGAGAAGACTTATCTACTATTTTGTGCAACGGGAATGAGGAGTATGCGGGCGGCTCGACAAATGGCAGAGACGGGATTTACACACGTCTATAGCCTAACCGGCGGGCTTGGAGCGTGGAATAGGGTCAATAACGAGTTAGAAAAATAATGGCCCATGTTTTTTCCGGTTGGTGACAATCAAATTAGGGGAGGGGTTTTTCCCTACATCAGCTACTCATTGATTGTGATTAATGTGCTGGTGTATCTATTCGAAGCGGGTCAAACACCCGAACAACTGGAAGTGCTAATACGACACTTTGGCGCAGTCCCTGATAACATCCTTCACGGAAAACAGTACTACGCTCTGTTCACCAATATGTTCCTCCATGCAAGTTGGATGCACCTGCTTGGCAACATGGTTTTCCTGTGGGTTTTTGCCGACAATATTGAGTCTACCGTTGGTCATCTTCGATTTCTTCTTTTTTATTTAGGAGGAGGATTGGCTGCAAGCGCAGCCCATATTTTCTTCAATCAGGCTAGCGAAATCCCAACCGTTGGCGCAAGCGGAGCCATTGCCGCAGTAATGGGTGCTTATATCGTCATGTTTCCCCGCTCCCAAATCAGGACATTGATACTTGTTTTTTTTGTCGACATTTCGGCTTATTTATTCCTTGGGTTCTGGATTATCCAACAAACTTATTTGGGTACCAACTCCTTATTTCAGGGAGATACTGACGCCTCCGGCGTCGCCTGGTGGGCACACATCGGCGGGTTTGCCTTTGGTGTGGCTTTTGGCATTTATTTTAAAGATCAACACCTTGGCGAAAACGCAACCGTTTTCCTGGAGGGGCACCATCAGCGACGCCTATAACTTTTACTATTTGTGACTACTTACAAATGGTACATCATTTTTGTAATAGAAATGCCTTTCTCGATTTAAGATTTCAGTTTTTCAAATTCGCTAAGAACATCAACATTCGTAGAAGCTTGGTTTACCGGTTTTGATTCCCTAGTTAACTGCTGTAAACTTTAACAAAATACTTTTCATCCCTCCTTTTTTGCTCCAAAGGCATATCGAATATATGTTATATGTACTGCGATGTCCTTTGATGGGAATAATCTTTTGGTAAAAAGACCCGATACCCGATGAATGTGGACGTTCACGTAAAGACCAAAAAGAATGGAATGCGGTAGGCTAAACTTCAAATCTTCGTAGCAAATGAATTATTATAAAAATCAGAAGGGGCGTAGCCCTGACATCTATTCATCATACCATTCAAAAAGA
>JALVDO010000138.1 GCA_027008975.1 Saprospiraceae bacterium
GATAGAGTGCGAAGGCTTATATCTAAGGGGAAATGTGGTGGGCAAGAGTGGCTGGATGTCATGCGGGCTGCACACCAATTGGATATTACTACTTCGGCAACCATGATGTTTGGGCATATTGAGACTAATCTGGAACGGATGCAACACTTGGCGGATTTGAGGCAGGTACAATCCGAAAAGCCGGCTCACGCTAAGGGCTTTCTCGCCTATATTGGCTGGCCATTTCAGGACGCAGATACCATATTGAAGAAAATAAAAAGAGCAAGGAATACCTGTACAGGAGACGAGTATGTGCGAATGATGGCAATGGGTCGAATTATGCTGCCCAATGTCGTCAATCATCAGGCATCTTGGCTGACGGTGGGTAAAAAGGTCGCCCAGGTGTGCCTCTTCGCCGGTGCCAATGACTTTGGAAGTATCATGATAGAGGAAAATGTCGTCTCGGCGGCAGGTGCTAACTACCGCTTTACAGCCAATGGTATTCAGGAGGCTATCCGCAACGCCGGATTCCGTCCGCAATTGCGCAACCAGCAGTATGAATATCGGGAATTACCGCAGAATATCAGGCAGCAGGAATTAGATGCTTCTTTTACAGAGGGATAGGATTAACCAAAACACTAAGCAAAAATAGAGGGCAAAATCTAATTTTTTGCTTTCTCCTATCGTTATTCCTAAGTCGTTTGAAAATATAAACATATGAAAAAATCACTTTTATTGCTATCGCTATTATTGCTTGCCATTCAGGTATTCGCACAGGAGAGCTATAGCGAGTCTAATGATGCTTATCTGAAGTATATTGACAAGTATAAGGTCATTGCCATCAAGGAAATGGAACGAGCCGGTATTCCTGCCAGCATCAAACTAGCTCAGGGCCTGTTGGAGTCCAATGCAGGGAGGAGTACGTTGGCACGAAAAGCAAACAATCACTTTGGCATTAAATGCGGAGACAACTGGAAGGGAAAAAAAATCTACCGCGAAGATGATGACTATAATGAAGATGGAAAATTGATAAAATCCTGCTTTCGCAAATACAAAAATGTGGAGGCCAGCTATATTGCCCACTCCGAATTTTTGCGAGACCCTAAAAAACGTTATCGTTACGGGCGATTATTCCGGTTGGATATACACGATTACAAGGGGTGGGCAAAAGGTCTGAAGGATTCCGGTTATGCAACGAGTGGTACTTATACCGAAAAACTAATCGACATCATCGAGCGGTACGAACTGTATAAATACGATGATATGACGCCATTCGATAACGATAATCCGGTTGTTGATCTGAATGAAATTGATATTTTCAGGAACAACTCCGTCCGCTACGCAAAGGCGAATGCGAATGAAACACTTGCCGACATTGCAAAGCGAACAGACACAACAATCCGACGACTAATGCAATACAATGATGGAATCATTTCAGAGAACAAAGCGCTAGAAGAAGGCCAAATTGTCTATCTACAACCCAAGCGGAATGCCTATAGGGGAAAGGAAAAGTATCATTATGTGACCAAGGGGCAAACTATGCTGGATATCTCGCAACTCTATGGCGTAAAACTCTCTAAACTGCTGAAGAGAAATAGACTGGAAGCAGGTATGATTCCTGCGCCCGGCGAAAAAATCAAACTGCGGGGCTGCAGTAAAGTCAAGGTGCGACCTAAGCTAATCGAGGAAGTGGATCCCTCCGAATTGGAACCAATTATTCCTGAATTGGAGATGGAAAGTGACACAACTGAAGTGCCTAAAACAGATGCCGATAACCACCCAACGCTGGATACCACTTCAGTAAGCAATAAAATAGAAGAAGAAGCTGACGGTAACTTTATGGATGACAGTGAGGATGATGACGAAGAATTGCCATTCATCGTTCCTGATGCCGACTTTGATGACGAACCCGAAGTGGAGGAGGTACCTAGACCGGAAGTGACTGAAGAGGAAGCATTACCGACGCCTCCAGTCACCACAACACCCGTGTCAACAGAGCAATATCATACCGTTATCAAGGGTGATACACTTTGGGGGCTGGCAAAAAAATACAATACGACGGTCGATGAGATTAAGAAGTTGAATAAACTCAAATCCAATGAATTGACTATCGGCATGAAGCTGAAAGTAAAAGAATGAGCCTACTCCGAAAAGTCTCTTTATCGTCAAACTCGGCGTTAAAATATTTTTTAACTCCTCATTAACAATGAGTTAACTGCGGGCTAAAAAAAATATTTTGCCTTGATTTTGACGCAAATAGTTCTTTTCGGAGTGGACTCAAGAATAAATTCTTAACACCATGATAAAAAAGATATTTGTTTTATTATTGATGACCTCGGTAGCTGGGTTTGTCTCCGCTCAGGGGTATTATTTTGGCATAAAGGGAGGACCGAGTGTTGGTATTCAGAATTGGAATAATTTCGAGCAGGATCCTTTGTTTAAATACCACGGAGATGTCTTTATTGAATCCTATTCGGATGCGGCATTGGTCGTATTCGGACAGCTGGGTTATCACGTGAAGGGAAGCGCCCTTCGCAACCGGGTTTACATCAATCCCGTCAATGGTTATTCGAGAGCACCTGCCCGGGAGTTTCTATTTAATAACATCGTATTGGTACTCGGTGCAAAACAAAAATTCGACTGGGGAGATGCGAGCAAGTATTACTACAGCGTCGGTGTCAGGGCAGATTATACATTGAGTACCAACTTGGGCAAGTATTCAGAGTTTAACAGCATCTATCCGGGGTATTATCCTTTTGATAATAAAAATTACATTCGTTCCTTTCTCTATGGCGTATCGTTTGGAGGGGGTGCGGAATTTGAAATTTCTGACTACTTCGGCATGTCTGTAGATTTGGTAGTGAGCCCTGACCTTTCCTACCAGTATATCCAGCCGGCATTCCCAAATGTTCGCGATCCTTATACCGGACAAAACATTACTATCCGTGAGCGAAAGATTCGGAATCTGGCTATTGAGTTAAGCGTAGGGTTCCGCTTTTTGCGCAAGATTGAGTATATTGACTAGATTGACTAGACTTTAGTTTTTTGTTTTTTTATAAAGTACTCTACACTATAGAAAGGGACGGTAATGATTTTATCGGTTTGAGCAGCTTTTTCTTGTGAAATTTTCACGCCATAAGGACTGTTGTATTGCTGTAGGAAGATTTTCATGCTTTTCATTCTTCCGGGAGCACCGGACTTTACCTCGATGGGAATGATTTTGTTGTTTTTTTCGATTAGGTAATCAACTTCGGCGTTGCTGTTTCTGGCTTCGCGCGCCCAGTAGTACAATTCTTTTTTTCGGTTGGGATTTGCATTTGCAATTAATTCCTGTCCGACAAACTGCTCAGCGACTGCCCCTTTAAATATTGCTGTTAAATCTTTACTCCTGACGGTTTCTCCATAAATTCCACTAGCGGCATGCATCAGACCTACATCTAAGAAAAGAATTTTAAAAAAGGCATCATTACTGCCCGTAGCCAATGGAATACCCATACCGCTTGTTTTTTTTACTTTGTAGGCAATACCGGCAGTTTCCAATAATTCCAATGCTTCTTTTAGGTCTCTTGATTTTAGAGATTTATCGACATGGGCATAAATGAATTTTTGTCCTATCATATTTGGAATTTGAGTGAACACTTTTTTCAGATATGCAAATTTGGATTGTCGTGCATACTTTCCAAAGTCATCCCTGTAAGTATCAAGAAGAAGGTATTGAATCTTTTGACAACGCAAAATGTCTTTTGTTTCGACGTATTCGTTGACGACGGCGGGCATGCCGCCAATCATAAAGTACTTTCGAACATATTGAATCAGCTTTTCGTGAAGAGCCTGTGGCATATTCGAAAGGTGCTTTCCAGCCATTACATAATTGTATAAAAAATCTTCATTCAATGCATACATGAATTCTCCAAAAGTAAGTGGATACATATACAAATATTGTACCCTTCCGACAGGCATCCTAAAACCTTCCTGCTTCAATGCAAACTCTAGAAGCGAGCCGGCTCCGATGATATACAATTCCGGTATTTCTTCATAAAAGTATCGCAACGCCATAATGGCATTTGGACATTCCTGGATTTCATCTAAGAAAATAAGGGTCTGGCTATGGTATATCTTTTTTCCGGTAAACAGCGATATTCGTTCGAGGATTTCAAAAGGATCTTTGATATTGAAAATATCTTTGTATTCCGGATTTCTTTCAAAATTAAGGGCAATAAAATGGCTGAATTCACTTTGACCAAACTCATTGACAATGTATGTTTTGCCGGTCTGTCTCGCACCTCGAAGCAAAAGCGGGCGACGCCCTTTTTCTGTTTTCCATTCGAGTAATGACTGATAAATGTTTCTCTTTAACATACTAGTACTGATTTTTGGTCAAAAAACAAGGTAAAAATACGGACTTTTTGGTCAAAAAACAAGGTTATTAGGTGAAAAACTGGTCAAAAAACAAGGTTAACACTTTTATTATTGGTCAAAAAACAATGTTACTTGACGTAAAGTTGGTCAAAATACAGGGTTGTTTGTGGGCAGCGGCGAGTGGTGAGTAGTGAGTAGTGAGAATTGGA
>JALVDO010000139.1 GCA_027008975.1 Saprospiraceae bacterium
AAATTTAATACTTTTGCTTTGCGTCCCATCTTTTTTGGGGCAAAGATAAACTATATTTTTTTCTGAACAATTACTTAAACTAAAAAAATATGAATTATAAATTAATAGGACTATTAAGTTTGGCGGTATTGTTTTTTAGCCACTGTAAAAAAGACAAGGATTACGATGCTATTGACAGGCAGTTGATTTTGGACTACCTTGCGGAAAACAATCTGACGGCGGAAGAACATGAATCGGGTTTATTCTACATACACACGACCGAAGGAACAGGTGGGCATCCTACTGCTAACTCGACAATCACCATTCGCTATAAAGGATACTTATTGGATGGAACAGTCTTCGACCAAACGGGAGACAATCAATCTGTAACTTTTGCGCTGCCGAATCTCATTGAGGGTTGGCAAATAGGTATTCCGTTGATGAAAAGAGGAGGAACAAGCAAATTATTGATTCCTTCAAATCTCGGCTATGGCGCGCGGGAGACGGGAAATATTCCGGCACACTCTGTTCTTATTTTTGATATTACGCTTTTGGACTTCTAGCGTGTAAGCAGTGATAATTGTGATTTATGTCACGAAAAGAAATGAGGATTTCTATTTCCTTTGCGGCTTATTAGGTTAACAAAAAAAGTAAATATCATGAGTTTTTTTTCGAATATCTTCGGAGGTGCGGCATTTAGCACTGAAGAAGAAATTAAATCAGTCTTAAAGGAAGACCATCTCATCATGGATGTGAGAACAGAACAGGAATTTGCACAAGGGCATATCGCCGGAGCTGTTAACGTGCCTGTTCATATGGTAGGACACTACATAGAGGATATCAAGAAGCAAAAGAAAAAAATAATCTTGTATTGTAGAAGCGGTGCGAGAGCTTCAAGTGCTTTAAGTCTGTTACAAAGAAATGGTATTGAAGCCTATAATGCCGGAGGCATAATGCAATTACAGTCGATAATTAATCAGCAATAGAAAAAAATGGAGCGAAAATTTTCGCTCCATTTTTTTTACTATTTATGCCTGCGCCGTTGGTGTATTGAAATTAACCGGAGGGAAATTCGGTGTGTTTGGCTCGGCAATTTTTCCAAACTGATTTTCAAATTTTTGAATATTATCCGCCAAAGCCTTATGCAAACGCTTTGCGTGATGTGGTGTCAAAATGATTCGCGATTTTACCTTTGCTTTTGGCACATTGGGTAAAAGCCGCACGAAATCCACTACAAACTCCGATGAAGAATGTGCGATAATGGCGAGATTTGAGTAAATCCCTTCCGCGACATCTTCCGGTAACTCAATATTCAACTGATTTGGGTTATTTTTCTTTTCGTTGCTCATGTTAATTATTTTCTAGTTTTAAAATCTATTCTTTCAACACCTAATTTTCAAACTTGTTCACTTTTTCAGGTATCCATACTTCTCTTTCCAAAAGAAAGCCATACGCTCGCGAATCTTTTGTTCTGCAGGATTATTACCCGGCTCATAGAATGACTTTCCTGACAATTCATCAGGAAGAAACTCCTGCGCAATGAAATTATTTGCGCCTTGGTGCGAATACTTGTAATTCTTTCCATAATCGAGGTTTTTCATTAAATTGGTTGGCGCGTTGCGCAAATCCAAGGGTACAGGAAGATTGCCTGTCTTTCGCACCATGTCAAGCGCAGCATCAATTGCCAAGTAAGTCGAATTGCTCTTTGGAGAGGTTGCGAGATAAACCGCAGCTTGAGATAGGATAATCCTACCCTCCGGCATCCCAATTTTCCGAACGGCATCAAATGCAGTAGTTGCCATGAGCAAGGCGTTAGGATTGGCAAGACCGATGTCTTCAGCGGCAGCGATAATCATTCTTCTTGCAATGAATTTCACATCCTCCCCTCCTTCCAACATTCGCGCAAGCCAGTAAACAGTCGCATTAGGGTCGCTACCCCGAATGGATTTAATAAAAGCGGATGCCATATCATAATGCTGCTCTCCACCTTTATCGTAAGCCGCAATATTGTGTTGAATCTTTTCTTGGACTAACTCATTTGTTATATTAAACTGCTCCCCTTCTTTGGCAAAATTCGTCACCAACTCCAATAAATTATACAAACGACGGCCGTCACCACCTGAATAATGCAATAAAGCGTCGTAACTATCTATTGCGACATTCAATTTGGAGAGATATTCGTCCTTCTTCAAAGCAGCATCGACCATTTGAATCAAATGCTCTTTGGATAGCGGCTCCAGGACGTAAACCTGGCAACGCGATAAGAGGGCAGGAATAACCTCAAAAGAGGGGTTTTCGGTAGTTGCTCCAATAAGCGTCACAACGCCTTGCTCTACCGCCCCAAGGAGAGAATCCTGTTGTGATTTACTAAAACGATGTATTTCATCAATAAATAAAATTGGGTTAGGGCTATCAAAAAATCGCTGCTTTTTTGCACGGCTAATTGTCTCACGCACATCTTTTACCCCTGAATTGATAGCACTCAAAGCATTAAATGGTCGATCTAGCGTTTCAGCTATAATTCGAGCGAGTGTAGTCTTACCAACGCCGGGTGGTCCCCACAGAATAAAGGAAGGCAATCTACCCGACAAGATGGATTGTCGCAATACGCTATCAGTGCCCACGAGGTGTTCTTGCCCGACGTAATCATCGAGTGTTAATGGTCGCATTCTTTCCGCAAGTGGTCTCATTGATTGAATGATTGAATGATTGAATAATTGAATGCTGCCTCGGTATCACGACCAAAGAATCACCTTCCCGATTTATCACAAATCAAATTGCTCGCTTGCTGAGTCCCAAACATCACGATATCCTGAATATTTACGTAGGGAGGTCTCGTAGCCATATATAAAATAGCATCCGCAACATCACCTGCTTTTAGTGGTTGAAAGTCCTCATATATCTTCGCTCGTTCCTTGTCGCCGTCAAAGCGCACTTCAGCAAATTCAGTTTCCTCCACGTGCCCCGGACTGACTTGCCCTACCCTAATGTTGTAGGCGTGCAAGTCAAGTCGCATACCCTTGGTTAAGGCATCAACGGCATGCTTAGTAGCACAATAGACATTGCCATTTGGATAAACTTCCTTCCCGGCACTTGAACATAAATTTATAATCATTCCCTCCCGCCGTTTGACCATCCAAGGCGAAATCATCCTAGTCACATAAAGTAGTCCTTTGATATTCGTATCAATCATTTCATCCCAATGAGATAGTTTCCCTTCATGAACCGGGCTCAATCCTTTAGCCTTTCCTGCATTATTGACCAATACATCAATATTGCGCCACTTACCCCTTAGCAAACCAAGTACTTTTTTTGTTTCTTCGGCATTGGCTACGTCAAAAATCAGCGTTTTTACTTCTACCTTATACTCATCAATTATCGACTCAGCTATGGTGTCGAGGCGTTCGTTTCTTCTTCCTGTTAGGATTAAATTGAAGCCTCCTTGCCCAAAGGCAAATGCCGTTGCCTTCCCGATTCCGGAGGTTGCACCTGTGATAAGCGCCAGTTTACCTGTTCCCGGCTTTTCCTCTTTTTTCGCCTGCGCGCGCTCCTGTTCCAAACGGCGGTTTTCTTCGTCTTTTTTACGAATCAGAGCGGAAAGTTTATCAATATTTGCTTTGAGTGTATTCAAAGCGACTTCATAGGGGTTGGCATCCGTCAAGACAGGCTCCTGAACCAACCCAAATTTCAGATTATTCTCTTCTGTCTTAACATCTGTATTGTTGGCGACCGCCTTCTTATAAGCATCCAATGCCAAATTTATTTTACCGTTCTGATGGTAAATATTGGCAATTTGATACCAGGCAAACGGGTGATGCGGGTCAATTTCCAGTGTTAGCTCAAAATATTCTCTTGCTTTCTCAAAATCGGAATTTCGCTCTAAACAATAGACAGCGTAATTGTAATAGTGAGACGAAGTTCGCGGTTCGGCTTCTATTTTTCTCAACAAAACTTCCTCTTCAGAGGGTTCGCCGGACTCCTCTGTCTCTTTTACATCATCATTGACATCAGGTAGTAATGAAATACCGGGAATATCAGCCAGTTCACCTTCCAAAATATCATTTTCGTCGCTCCCCTCGTCCTGCGGATCTTCGGCAGGTGTTTGCCCCCCCTCGGTGGTAGATTGTTTAAATGTCTTCCACACTTCCGGCAGTTCCAGGAAATCAAAAAAGACTTTATAGTGATTCTCTTGGAATTCGGATAGAGACGGGTGTTGCGAATCTCGGAAAAATCGCAAAAATTCACCTATTTCCTTGGAAATATTACGAACCGTGTCTAGATGTACTTGAAAGGATTCATCGTTTTCGAGATTTAATTCTCGTCTTTGGCTTCGGAATGACAAGTATTTATCCTGCCAATAATTGATGTATTTGATGATGTCACCAATTTTATCCAATTTCAATGCTTTCCCATCTTTCGTAGGCAGAAAAATCGGTAATATATCATCTTCACGTTCCGTAAAAAGCCCCAACATTCCGTCTATGCAATTCGTCTGTTTTAATAGTGCATCACTGACTAAAAGAATAACAGGACCACTAAACTTCGACAAATGATC
>JALVDO010000140.1 GCA_027008975.1 Saprospiraceae bacterium
AAAAAAAACAACCATGGAGTACGTTTTAATTACCGGCGTATCGACGGGAATTGGTTATGATTTAACGGAATTGCTCATCCAAAAAGGGTATTTTGTCATCGGCACCGTCAGGAAAGAGGCGGATAAAAAGCGACTGCAAGCGTCATTTCCCGACAACTTCACCCCTTTGATGCTCGACGTCACTAAGGGAGAAGATTTTGCCAAAGCATTACCCGAAGTCGAAAAAATAGTTGGAGACAAGGGACTCACTGCCCTTATCAACAATGCAGGTATTGCCATCGCAGGACCTATGCAACACCTCAAAATTGATGTACTAAAAAACCAATTCGACGTTAACGTCATTGGGCTGGTACAGACGACGCAAACCTTTCTTCCGCTGCTGATTGGTGGAGAAAAACCGGGTAGAATCATCAATATCGGTTCTGTATCAGGACGGGTCACCCTTCCATTCGTCGGCGCTTATGCTGCTTCCAAACACGCGGTCGAAGCCATCTCAGATGCCATGCGCAGAGAACTATTCATACACGGCATCAAAGTGGTATTGCTACAGCCCGGACCTGCCAAGTCCGAAATATGGAATAAAGCCATTGACCAAAAAGACGAATATCTCGATACGGAATATCGCCCCATTCTAAAACACATGGAAAAAAATATCCGCAACACCTTCGACAAAGCTGTTCCCCTCCGAAGGGTAACGGAGACCGTACTCAAAGCGATGACTCACCCCAACCCCAAGGCGAGGTATCCCATCAGCGCCTCCCGCTGGATGACTATCCTCATTTCCAAGCTGCCCGACAAGTGGGCGGATAAACTAATCATCGGTAATGTAAAAAAATACTGGGAGAAAAAATGACAAAAAAACGTCTGCCTGCCGAATGGGAACAACAGCAAATGAGTCAGTTGGCCCTTCCGAAACCACACTCGGACTGGCGGGAAAATTACGAAGAAGTGATAGCCACTTACGTGGAATTAATTGCTGCTATCGTCCGGTTTCAGCCCGTATTACTCATCTGCGAAGAGGTCGAAGCTGCTCAAAAAATCATTCCGAAAAGGCTACATCAAAAAATAATATGGACAGCATTCCCCACCAACGACACCTGGTGCCGCGATTACGGAGGCATCACACTGATAGGGGAAGAGCAAAAAACGTTACTCGATTGCGCCTTCAACGGATGGGGTAATAAATACCCGGCTACACTAGATAATCAGGTGACCGCTCTCCTATACCAAAGGGGCTTTTTTCCCAGTTACCAGTATCAAAAAACGGGCTTTGTACTCGAAGGCGGCAGTATTGACTCCAACGGTAATGGCATCCTGCTCACTACGACCCACTGCCTGCTACACAAGGAGCGCAATCCCCAATTATCACAGCAGGAGATTGAACGATTTTTGATTAATCAGCTTGCAGCAAAAAAGGTTTTATGGTTGGAGGAGGGCTATTTACAGGGAGATGACACCGATGGGCATGTTGATATGCTGGCGCGATTTATCACCGAAGATTGTATCTGCTACGTGCAATGCCCGGACACCTCCGACCCGCATTATAGCACACTGCAGAAAATGGAGAAAACCTTAAAGACATTCACAAACTTAGAAGGAAAAGCATTTCGCTTGTTTCCGCTGCCCCTACCCGACCCTGTTTACAACCGGCGGGGCGAACGGCTTCCGGCGACTTATCTCAATTTCCTTTTTATCAATAATGCACTCCTTATCCCGCAGTACAATCAGGCAAAAGACCGGGAAGTTTTGGCATTTTTTGCTGATTTTTTCCCTGAAAAAGAAATTATTGGTATAAATTGCACCCCTTTAATACAACAGGGAGGAGGCATCCATTGCGCCTCCATGCAATACTATTAAATTATGAGCATTATCAAAGTAGGAATTGTCCAACAGCAATGCACGACCGACCAGGCCGATAATATCACCAAAAGCCTCGCCGGCATAAGCGTCTGTGCCGAAGCCGGAGCAAGGCTGGTCGTCCTACAGGAACTACACACTTCTCTGTATTTTTGCCAGACGGAATCCATCCCCAACTATGACCTTGCCGTCCCCATCCCCGGTGCACTGACAGACCGCTTTGCCAAGGCAGCCCAGGAACACGAGATTGTCATTGTCGCTTCTTTCTACGAAAAGAGAGCACCCGGACTTTACCACAATACCGCCGTTGTATTCGAAAAGGATGGCAGCATCGCCGGTATTTATCGCAAAATGCACATTCCGGACGACCCCGGCTATTACGAAAAATTCTACTTCGCTCCCGGCGATACAGGCTTCAAGCCCATCGAAACCTCCGTCGGAAAACTCGGTGTGTTGGTCTGCTGGGATCAATGGTTTCCGGAAGCAGCCCGCATCATGGCACTCAATGGAGCCGGTATCCTCATCTATCCTACTGCTATTGGATGGGATTACAACGACTCCATGAAAGAACAAAAAATACAATTGGACGCCTGGAAAACCATCCTGCGTAGCCACGCCATCGCCAATGGACTTCCACTGGTAGCCGTCAACAGAGTCGGACACGAATCCGACCCGACCAACCATACCAAGGGCATACAGTTTTGGGGCAATAGCCTAATCGTTGCTGCCAATGGCGAAATACGCTACGAAGCCAGCACCGTGGAAGAAGCTGTCACCTTCATCGAAATAGATACCGACCAATCGGAACAAACCCGAAGAGTGTGGCCCTTTCTACGAGACAGACGCATTGATGCCTATGGAGAGGTGCTGATGCGATTTGTAGATAAATGACCAAAAGAAAAGGAACAAGCAAGCTTGTTCCTTTCGAAATTTGGTAAAAGATAGCCTCTTATAAAAGAGTTCTTAATTATATAGACGCTCGAAACAAGAATTGTCCCGTGCAAATAATTACAGAGCAATGAAACAGAAAAAACTTTAAGCGTTCGACTTTTTGTGGTCGGCCAAAAACTTAGCCAAACCAATATCTGTCAGCGGATGTTTGAGTAATCCCAATATTGAGGGTAGTGGACAAGTCACAATATCAGCACCCGCTAATGCCGACTGGACAATGTGCCTGGAATTACGAACTGAGGCCGCAAGAATTTCTGTATTAAATCCTTGCACGGCGTAAAGTTCGGCAATTTCTCTGATTAATGCAACTCCATCCCAATTTATATCGTCAATCCGCCCGACAAAAGGAGATAAAAAGGTAGCTCCTGCCTTGGCGGCAATCAATGCCTGCCCACTTGAAAAGACCAGCGTGCAATTGGTCGGAATCCCCTTTTGGGAGAAATATCGAATCGCTTTAATTCCGTCTTTTGTCATCGGTATTTTAATGACGATATTCGGAGCAATTTGTGCCAACTCCTCCCCTTCCCGAATCATGCCTTCCACATCGGTGGCGATTACCTCGGCACTAACGGGACCATCCACGATATCGCAAATGGCCTTGTAATGATTGGTAATATTCTCCTTACCGGAAATACCTTCCTTTGCCATTAGGGAGGGATTGGTCGTCACACCATCCAAAATTCCGAGGTCGTGGGCTTCTTTGATTTGTTCGATGTTAGCGGTGTCTATAAAAAATCTCATGTTTGTGAGTTGTTGAGCTGTTGAGTTGTTGAGTACTGACGAGGCTGCGCCTGTCAGCACAGAGCAGCACAGGGCAGCATCTTCGATTGAGTTGTTTGTTACAAAAAAGAAGGTGAGACAACAAACCAGCCGCTCAACCACTTATCCTTGCTGCGTTTCCGCCCTGGGGAGGTTCAGTAGGAGCTGGCCGAATGTCGCTCACCGGCTGCAAAAGTATATCAATATTTGATATTGTCAAAGTTTTTGATAATATTTTCATTTTCTATGGCAATCGCATAAATAAAATAAGACACAAAAAATTCCCGTCCATACCCATACGGGCGGCAGGCTGGACACGTACCGGTGCTAAGTCCGCATAGGATTCGCCAAGGTTAACGTTTTTATGACAAACTAATATTTCTACCCTTTCGGAATAACGTTGGTCCTTTCGGCGAAATAATGGGCGAAATGCTGCATAGATTCCGCCATTTCCCTATTTTGAGTCGCCCGCAACAGGGTATCTGCCATTCCTTTTAGCGTCTGAAAATAGAAGTTATACATTTCTCCAATTTCCATTTCCTTTGTCCAAAGGTCGATTTTTAGCGTTTCTTTCCGCTTTTTATCGAATATTGCGAGGAGGACTCCCTTACACTCTTGTATTCCCTTGTGAACAGGGTCGTCGGATGCCTCCCAATCGAGGTATTCGGGTATTTTCTCCTTGTCTAGTTTTATTCCGATCTTGATAACTGATTTTTTTTCTTTTGCCATTTTTTTTGTTTTTTTTGTAAATACTTACCATCAAGGGGAGGGGAACACGGATAACACGGATTGAACGGATTAAAACGGATTATTTCAGCGGGACAATTAGATTTTGATAGATTTTTGTTTTTGCTTTCGCAAAAACGGGTACAAATTCAACTGTATTTTTCATTAATTATCATTTTGATATTATCTCACTTTGGTCGTCTGACCAAAAATCCGTGTGAACACGCTCTTTATCTGTGG